>CAZQYD010000170.1:0-3561 GCA_964597465.1 uncultured Piscirickettsiaceae bacterium
GTTAGTCTATGATAATATAATATACTTAAAAATCAAGTGTTAGGTTTGGCTAAACGATGAAAAAAAAAGTACCAGGAGAGGCCTACTCAGATAAAATTCATGCACGTTTTTGGCTAGCGGGGAAAAAAAGCTATTTAGGAATAGGGCGAATTACACTATTGGAAAATATAATTGAAACAGGCTCGATTAATGCCGCTGCCAAAAAAATGAAGATGTCCTATAAAAAAGCGTGGAAGATTGTTGATGACGTGAATAATATCTACGACGAGCCGCTGGTAATTAGAGAAAAAGGCGGAAAATCATGCGGTGGCACAACCTTAACCCCTAAAGGGAAAAGCGTAATAGTAGCGTTTCGTACAATTGAAAAAAAACTAGCAACGTTTCTTGAAAAAGAATCAGCTAAAATAGAACTGTAAACTATTGACTTTTTTTGAAAAAGGTCTACAATTCCCTCTTTTCAAGTTTTACTAAATAAACGCCGTCCATCTAACGGTAACTATTTATGTAACAACTTCAATCCCTTATTGCCCGTTAAAACAATAAGTCGTCATCGTTATCAGCGTTTATGATAGCGATGACTTGGGATTAATTAGAATAATTTAGGACAAAAGCTATGAGCACATTTGTTGCAAAACCTGCAGAAGTAAAACGTGAATGGTACGTTGTGGACGCAGAAGGAAAAACACTAGGTCGCATGTCGGCAGAGATTGCATTACGTTTACGTGGTAAACATAAAGCAGAATACACACCACACGTTGATTGTGGAGATTACATTGTTGTTATCAATGCCGATAAAATCGTTGTAACGGGTAATAAGCGTAAAAATAAACTTTACCACCATACAACGGGTTATATTGGTAATTTGAAAACAACCAACTTTGAAACCTTAATCGGTCAACATCCTACACGCCCAGTTGAAAAGGCAATAAAAGGAATGTTACCACGTGGACCGTTGGGTAGAGAAATGTTCAGAAAGCTAAAAGTATTCGCAGGATCAGAACATACGCATACCGCACAACAACCTAAAGCACTAGACATTTAAAGGAAATAATCATGGCAACAGAACAATTCTACGGAACAGGTCGTCGTAAAAGCTCAGTAGCACGTGTATTCCTTACAGTGGGTACAGGTAAAATGACAGTAAACGGACGCAATATTAATGAATATTTCGCACGTGATACCGATTTAATGGTAATTAACCAACCATTAGAAGCAACAGAAAACGTCGAAAAATTTGACGCATACATCACCGTAGTCGGTGGTGGAACAACTGGTCAAGCGGGAGCAGTAAGACACGGGATCTCTCGTGCACTACTAGCCTTTACTGAAGAAAATCGTCCAGTATTACGCGAACGTGGTTTACTAACGCGTGATGCTCGTCAAGTCGAACGTAAAAAAGTCGGTTTCAGAAAAGCACGTCGTCGTCCACAGTTCTCAAAACGTTAATATTCAAAACAGCGTTTACTTTAAAAAGCCTGCTCTATGCAGGTTTTTTTATGCGTAACCCAAATGCTTGTGTTGTAGTAAAACAACATCATTAGTTAATTTTATTTTTAACAATTGAAAAGTTTAATACCTGTCAATAGTTAGGTTATAGTTTTTTCAAGCTCCTTCTCGTTTAGAGCATTATGTACACAACATTTACTTTATAGGTAACAATAAAATGAAAAAAAATATTATCGCATTAGCCGTCGCGGCGGCTATTTCTACTCCAATGGTTGCTCAAGCAGACCCTGTTGTTTATGGCCATTTAAAGCTTAACCTTAAAAATATGACTGATAAAGGTACAAAAATAAATTCAACCGCTTCTCGTATTGGGGTTAAAGGTTCTAACAAACTTGGTAATGGTCTTAAAGCAGTTTATAAATTGGAATTTGGTTTACCACAGCTAACGGATAAAGATGGTAAAGATCCTTTAACGGCACGTAATCAATATCTAGGATTGGCAGGTAGTTTTGGTGTGGTATTGATGGGTCGTCATGATACGCCAATGAAAATGTCTCAGCCTTCTGATATCTTAAATGATGGTGCTGCAGATTTAAAAAGAATGGCTTTCGGCATGGGTATGTCTGGTGCAGGTGGTGAGGTGCGTGCAGGAGAGGTTATTGCTTATGTATCGCCGTCTTTTAGTGGTACTAAAATTGTAGTTGCTGGTGTTTCAGCTGATACGGATGCTGACCAATCCCCTTTAAATGTTATCTCTGTTGCTGTTATGCATGGTTCAAAGAAAAAAGGTCTCTATCTTGCCGGTGCATATAATGCATGGTCTAAAGATGCAACAGGAGGCGATGCCGCTACAGAAATGCGTTTATCTGCACAGTATAAAGCCGCTGGGTTAGTTACAAGTGCGATGTATCAAACGTTTGATAAAACAACAGGGAAAGATGGTAATAATCTTCAGCTTCAGTTAGGTTATAAAATGGGCAAAATTATGCCAAAAATAAAGTATTCAACTGCTTCTTATGACGGAGCTGATACTGGAACAGGAATTGGTGTAGGTGTAGCTTATTTCTTGGCTAAAAAAACCAAGCTTTACATGAATTACATTAATCAAGATGATGCAATGGCTGGTAAAGGTGACAGTTCTACAGGTAAAGCGAATACCATTATTGCTGCAGGTCTTGTTCACAAGTTTTAATTGTTGTAAAAAAGCAACAGGATGTATTTTTGTTGCTTTTGTTTGTTAAAAAGTAAGCTAAACCTAATTTGTTAGGGTATAGTCTTGCCAAGTCCACCTACTAAGTTCACGGTATGTGGATATTAATTTAAATAATTTAATAGGAAACTATAAAAATGAAAAAAAATATTATCGCTCTAGCAGTTGCAGCAACTTTTGCAGCACCTATGGTTGCTCAAGCAGCACCAACTTTATATGGTAATTTAAACCTTAACCTTAACCATTCTTCTTTTAAAGGTACTTCTGTAAACTCTACCGCTTCTCGTATGGGTGTTAAGGGTTCTAATAAACTTGGTAACGGCCTTAAAGCTGTTTATAAAATTGAATTTGGTCTAGGTCAAGTTGCTGATGGTGATGCTAAAAGTCCTCTATCTGCTCGTAACCAATTTTTAGGTTTAGCAGGTAGTTTTGGTACAGTTCTTATGAGTCGTCACGATACGCCTTTAAAAATGTCTCAGCCTTCAGATTTATTTAATGACGGTGCGGCAGATGTTAAGCCGATGGCTGGTGGTCTAGGTTTTAAAAAAGCTGGTGGTGAAGTTCGTGCCGGTGAAGTAATTGCTTATGTTTCTCCAGCAATGGGTGGCGTTACTTTTGTTCTTGCTGGTGTTTCAAATGCAGCAAGTGCTACTGATGATTCTCCTCTTAATACTATTTCTGCTGCGGCGATGTATGGTTCTAAGAAAAAAGGTCTTTATTTAGCTGCCGCTATGAATAAGTTCTCTCATAATGTAAAAGGTGGTGGGGCAACAGAAATGCGTCTTTCTGCTCAGTATAAAGCTGCTGGCTTAATTGTGAATGGTATGTATCAAAGCTTTAGTGGTGATGCAATAGCTGCAACTGATGGTAAGGAAGGGACTAACATCCAATTACAAGCTGGGTAT
>CAZQYD010000171.1:0-3518 GCA_964597465.1 uncultured Piscirickettsiaceae bacterium
TATCGGCACTTTTTACCAGTATAAAATAATCTTAGTTGTTAAGCGTTTCCTTAACAAAACAAGCTCTTTGTTTTGGTGCAAAACGCCCCTCAATGACCACACCCACCCCTTTCCACAAGGCAAAAAACCTCTAAAAACCCCGTATCAAATTGATTTAAAAGCCCTTTTGCTTTATGGTGCATTTATTGCTATTATAGTATTCGATTTAATTTTATTTTTTAACTAACTAAACGGAACATAATAAAAATGAAAAAACTTTCACTAAAACCTTTAATGATGTCTATGGCTATCATCTCTTCAACTACTGCAATGGTTATACCAACCGTTGTTCAAGCGGGTGCATCTGCTAATTTTGGCATGGTTTCATCCTATGTTTTTCGTGGATTATCTCAAACAGGTTCTGCAGGGCAAGCTGGTATTGACTTTGAAACTGACACGGGGCTTTACATTGGAACTTGGGCTTCACAAGTAGGCTCAGGCAATGCTGGTCAAAACGGCCTAGAATATGACCTATACTTCGGTTGGTCTGGTTCAACAGGTGATGTTGATTTAGGTGTTGGTTATACTGGTTACTTCTACACCAATGGTTTTGACAGCATGTATAACGAATTAAATCTTTCAGCAGGATTTGGTGCGGTTACTTTAAACCTTAACCCTGGTGTTTGGGATTCTGCAAACTCTGAAGGTGACGACAGCACTAACTACTATAATCTTAATGTAAGTGGCGATATCGGTCCTATCTCAGCAACTCTTGGTTATAACGATTGGGATACTTCAAACAGTAGCTCTAAAGACGGTGCTGTAAATACCTACCTAGAACTTTCTTATTCTAAAGAATTATTCAAAGGTGTTGATGGATCAATTACTTATGTAGGTAGCCGTGCTGAAGATGCTGCTGGTGATGCGCATATGGAAAACTATCTAGTATTCGGTATCTCTACTGCATTCGATATTTAAGGAATAAAACATGAAATTAATAACCGCTATTATCAAGCCATTTAAGCTTGACGATGTGCGTGAGGCTCTTTTTGAGCTGGACGTACAAGGAATGACTGTAACCGATGCAAAAGGTTTTGGTCGTCAAAAAGGCCATACTGAAATCTACCGTGGTTCTGAATATGCAATTGAGTTTTTACCAAAAACTAGATTAGAAGTTGCCGTTTCAGATGACAAGGTTGACGGTGTGATTGAAGCCATCAGTGTTGCCGCTAGAACGGGCAAAATTGGTGATGGAAAAATATTCGTCTCCCCTATCGAAGCAGCAATTCGCATTCGTACGGAAGAAACGGGCGACATCGCTCTTTAGAATTATAAGGTAACTAATAAGGAAATTTAGTATGGAACAAATACTACAAGTAAGTTACGCACTTGATACATTTTACTTTTTAATGTCTGGTGCGTTAGTAATGTGGATGGCGGCAGGTTTTGCTATGCTTGAAGCAGGTTTAGTGCGTTCAAAGAACACCACTGAAATTTTAGCAAAAAATGTTGGGCTATTTGCAATTGCCGCGATTATGTATATGTTAGTTGGTTATAACATTATGTATCCTGGTGAAGCGGTTAACAGCTTTTTCCCAGGGATTAGTTTTTTAATTGGTGGCGATAATACAACGGCGGCAGTAATAGCAGGTGGCGATGATGCTCCTTACTATTCTGGTATGTCTGACTTCTTTTTCCAAGTTGTATTTGTAGCGACGGCGATGTCTGTTGTTTCAGGTGCGGTTGCGGAAAGAATGAAACTAATGTCCTTCTTTGTTTTTGCAATTGTTTTCACTTCATTCATTTATCCAATGCAAGGTTTTTGGAAATGGGGTGGCGGTTTCTTAGACGGTCTAGGTTTCTTAGACTTCGCTGGTTCTGGTGTGGTTCACATGGCAGGTGCTTCAGCGGCATTAGCAGGTGTTTTACTACTCGGTGCGCGTAAAGGTAAGTATGGTCCTAACGGCGAATCTCGTGCGATTCCTGGTGCAAACCTGCCAATGGCTACGCTTGGAACTTTCATCCTATGGCTAGGTTGGTTTGGTTTTAACGGTGGTTCTGAGCTTAAAATCTCTAACGTTGAAGAAGCAAATGCGGTGGCAATGATTTTTGTTAATACGCTAATGGCTGCCGCTGGTGGTGTGATTGGTGCATTATTAATTTCAAAAGCTAAATTTGGTAAAGCAGATTTAACCATGATGTTAAACGGTGCATTAGCAGGATTAGTTGCGATTACAGCAGAACCTCTTACGCCAACCGCTCTTGAAGCAACCCTAATCGGTCTTGCGGGTGGTGTGATTGTGGTCTTTGCTATCCTGATACTAGATAACAAGTTCAAAATTGACGATCCAGTCGGTGCTATCTCGGTTCACGGTGTGGTAGGTGTGTTCGGTCTAATCGCCGTTCTCTTCACCAACCCTGATGCAACTATCATTGGGCAGCTAACTGGTATCGGCGTAATCTTCGCATGGGTATTTGGTGTGAGCTTAGCCGTATGGTTTGTTATTAAACTGATAATGGGTATTCGAATCTCAGAAGAAGAAGAGTTCGAAGGTGCTGATCAATCAGAATGTGGCATGGAAGCTTATCCAGAGTTCACGAAGTAACCTTCATTACTACTAACTATTAATACCAGTTAGTAGTAAAACAAACGTTATTCAATTTAAGCCCGCTTTTTAGCGGGTTTTTTGGGTAAAAAGTGTCCCCTGCACACATGACATAAATGCCAGGGGATATACCCAGGTAGGGGTATCTACAAAGCCTGTTTAACCTATTATTCTAACCAAATCGAACAACCCACAAGATGTGTTTTCTGTACATTTGCAGACGATTCTTTATAGGGAACAGCCACCCAATTCCATTTTGTGTCCACTTTAGGCATAATCACATCCCACGCAGGATTAAAACAGTCTATTTCTTTGCCTTGCTTATCGCATTCAGATATTTCTCGATCAGCGATTAAACACTTCACTCCTTTTTGAGCATTTAATAAATCCAAATGCTGTTGAATAAGTAATTTTGCAAACTTTTCTAGTTTGGCGGGATCTGCATTAAATTTTTTAACCATTCTAGCAACGGGAACAAGTGGAATTTGTGTAATCAGGTTCAGAGAAATAATGCAATCAGCATCAAACTCTAATTTGGTTGAATTTTCATACAAATGCACTAACATTTCGTCAATAGAACCGACATTTAACAACGCTTCTAATCCGTTAGTAACGTCCATTTCAACCAATTGAATATTAGGGTATTTAGCAACTTGATTCCGTGCTTGCTTTAAAAAAAGTAAATCAATCAGAATAACGAGTTGAAACTCTTTTGCTAAATTTTTGAGAGGAATATCACGCAAAGAACCTGCACCAAGAATAACAATTGTATTCTTTACTACGGTTTTCTTAACCGTTTGCAAAATAGCTTGTTGACACTGATTATAATGCGATTGCCACTCTATTTGGCAACGCTGATACCTAGCCTCCATCGCAATCGATTCTTTCAGCAGACCCAGTTTCCTAACGTAAGGTCTGGCAGGAGTAGATAGG
>CAZQYD010000172.1:0-3485 GCA_964597465.1 uncultured Piscirickettsiaceae bacterium
AGTGCCATAATGGCGGAGAAGAGCCCAGAAAATTTGAAAAAGAAAGTTTAAGGGCATGGCAAAATTTACATTAAAATAGTCTCTTTAGTTCTTTAAGAAACGCTTAATAACTAAGGTTAGAATTAGGCTGAGAAAAAAATATCGGCACTTTTTACCAGTATAAAATAATCTTAGTTGTTAAGCGTCTCCTTAGGTATTGTACAATTCCCTTTTAGTTCTTCCTAAGGAAAATCGTTTTACCCATGCCTAGTCAAATTACCTATTCTTCGAATTCCATTTCCTTATTACCAGCACACTTGTCTGACCAAATTGCAGCTGGAGAAGTCGTTGAACGTCCTGCCTCTGTGGTGAAAGAATTGCTTGAAAATGCCTTAGATTCTGGCGCAAATCAGATTGAAATTTTGATTGAAGAGGGCGGTGAGAAATCAATTGTGGTTAAGGATAATGGCTGTGGTATTCGCAAGGACGAACTGGCGTTGGCGGTGAGTCGTCATGCGACCAGCAAGATTCGATCGCTTGATGATTTATCGGCGGTGATGACGCTTGGGTTCCGTGGTGAAGCCTTGGCAAGTATGAGTTCAGTTTCGCGTTTTAATTTGACCAGTCGCCATCAAGAGGAAGATAACGCTTGGAGTTTGCAAGGTGAAGGTGAAGGGAAATGGTCAAAAATAATGCCGTCCGCTCATCCTATCGGCACGACAGTTACGGTTAAAGATTTATTTTTTAATACGCCCGCAAGAAAAAAGTTTTTGAAAACCGTACGGGCAGAATTTGGACAAATTAACCAACTGGTTAAGCGAGTAATGTTAAGCCGTCCTGAGGTTTCGATAAAACTGGTACATAACGGTAAAACAACCAATCAAGTGCATCAAGCAAAAGATAATGCAGGTTTAATTCAGCGTTTAAAACAGCTGATGGGGCAACCGTTTGTTGAGCAAAGTTTTACGGTAGATATTATCGCACAAGACATTCATTTAACGGGTTGGGTAGGGAATCCTACCTTTAATCGTAGCCAATCGGATATGCAGTATATTTTTGTCAATGGGCGAATTGTACGTGATAAATTATTGTCCTATGCCGTAAAACAAGCCTATGCCGATGTGTTGTATCATGGTCGCCAGCCTGCTTATTTATTGTTTTTAAAAATTCCGCCAGAGTTAGTCGATGTGAATGTTCACCCTGCTAAATACGAGGTGCGTTTTGCCAATGGACGTTGGGTATATGATTTTTTAAGGCGTGCGATTCGTGAGGAAGTATCAAAACCCTTGTCAAATGTGGTTAATAATGGCGATTTAAACCAAAAAATAGCCGAAACAGCTACCCCCCTGGGCACTTTTTCAGCGGAAAATACTCAAAACAACGATAAGCAACTGAATACAATGCCATATACCGCGAACCAGTTAAATGGTTTGCCTGAACAAAATTATCAAGCGTCAATTAAGTTCCAGCAAGCGAATATGGAACAATCTTCTTCAGCGACTGTGGCGGAACCAAGTGCAAACTATGGCGATTCTCCCTTGCTCGGCTTTGCCAAGGCGCAGATTAAAGGTGTATTCATCTTGGCGGAGAATCAACAGGGTTTGGTGTTGGTAGATATGCATGCGGCACATGAACGAATTGTGTATGAACGAATGAAAACGCAATGGCAACAGAGTAGATTGATTGCCCAACCTTTGCTTGTACCAATCGTGGTCACATTGGAGGCATCGCAGGTCACGATATTTTTAACCTATGAAAAACAATTCAACAAGCTAGGCTTTGCAGGTGAAACGTTTGGACCTGAGCAGTTAAAAATTACTGAAGTACCTGCGTTGTTAGCGAAAACCGATATTGTTAAATTAGTCAACGATATGTTGTCTGACTTTGCAGTGGTGGGTTCTTCAGAAATCGTTGAGGAGAAAATTAATGCCATCTTATCGACCATGGCTTGTCATGGCTCGATTCGAGCGAATCGAAAAATGACGGTTGAAGAAATGAATGTTTTGCTAAGAGACATGGAAGCAACGGATGCTTCTAATCAATGCAATCACGGGCGACCGACTTGGACGCAGCTTTCAATGGAACAGCTTGATGCTTTATTTATGAGAGGGAAGTGATAATGAATCAAGCATTAGTGGATAAGTTAATCGAACAAAAAAAATGTCTTGCAATTATGGGGCCTACTGCCTGTGGTAAAAGCGGGTTATCAATGGCGTTGGCAGAAAAAATGCCGATTGAAATTATCAGTGTTGACTCCGCTCTTATCTACCAAACAATGGATATTGGAACAGCTAAGCCAACAGAGCAGGAGCGGGAACAAGTTCCACATCATTTAATTAATATCATTAGTCCAGAGCAAAGTTATTCTGCGGCAGAATTTGTTAAAGATGTTCATCGCTTGGTAAAAGATATTTTTGCGAGAGGGCGGCTTCCTGTGTTTGTTGGCGGCACAATGATGTATTTTAATGCCCTGCAAAAAGGCATGGCACAACTACCAGAATCTAACCCTAACGTCCGTGCAAAAATATTTAATGAATGGCAAGCAAGCCCAGAAAAAACTCATCAACGGATGGCGGAAATTGACCCAGCCGCAGGTAAACGGATTCACTTTAACGACTCTCAGCGGGTCGTACGTGCCTTAGAAGTTTATCAAGCAACGGGAAAATCGATTAGCCAATTGCAACAGGAAGCAGAAGATAACTCTCTAAAAGAGTTCAGCCTAAAAAAAATCGCATTAATGCCTGAAAATAGAGCAGAAATTCATAAAAATATTACTCTGAGATTTAGAATAATGTTAGAAAAGGATTTTTTAGCAGAAGTTAGTCGTCTAATGAAAAATGAAAAGCTACACCCCGATTTATCAGCTATTCGCTGTGTAGGTTATCGACAAGCTTGGTCATATTTGCTGGGTGAATATGATTATGAAACATTTGTTGAAAAAACCATTGTCGCAACAAGGCAATTAGCCAAACGTCAAATCACTTGGCTACGCAAAGAAACGGATTTGTTAATAATCGATTCCTATCAAAAAAACATCAATGAACAGCTTGAGCAAATCGAACTATTACTCAATCGTGACTAATAGAGACCTTAATCGCTAAATATTACTTTTAGCTAATGCAATATGCTAGTATTATGGTTCAACTTTAAATTATTTAAATCTTAATGGAGAATAAAAAAGTGGCTAAAGCTTTACCAATTCAAGATCCTTACCTAAATGCACTACGTAAAGAGAAAATAAGCGTAGGAATTTATCTCGTTAATGGCGTAAAATTACAAGGGCAGATTGATTCATTTGATCAGTTTGTGGTGCTGTTAAAAAGTAATGTAACGCAAATGGTTTATAAACATGCCATTTCAACAATTGTGCCTGCACGTGAGCCGAAAGACTTAAACCCTGTCTCAGTTGCCGAAGCAAGCGAATAATAACCTAAGGAGACCTTTGCATAAATGGATGCACAGATTAAAATGGCTAATTTCCACCTTCTTTCACCTAAAAAAACACG
>CAZQYD010000173.1:0-3466 GCA_964597465.1 uncultured Piscirickettsiaceae bacterium
TTAACTTCGCCAGATAAACGACGACCATCTACTAGCCATAAACTACCCGTTGCACCTACACCACGAATACTGACAGAACTTTTTGATACTGCACTACCCGATGGGAAGGTTCCGTACTGTAACATCAGCCCTGGCGTTTTTTTAAAAATATCTTTTAGGGTTGTTGCACCCATTTTAGCAATGTCTTGTTCCGTTACGACTTGAACGGTTGCGGTCACCTTATCAATTGACTGTTCAGTCTTGGTTGCGGTAACAACCATTTGTTTTAGTTCGGTTATCGCGTTAGCTTGTGTTGCTATTCCTGAGGATAAAATGGCACTGGTGATTAGTATGTAGCTTTTTTTAAGTTTCATTTTTAATTTAACCTTTTTTAGTGTTTGATTTAGATCTGTTTATCTTTATGTAGGCATAAAACAGATTTATATTGCCTTATGATTATATGCCAATAGAGTTAGTTATAAAAATAATTATTGTTTATGTCTTGTTATTAACAGTTTTGATGTCTTTTTTGCAGCTAAATTTGTGTTAAAATTTTTAATTATGAATGCATTTATTAATATTTTAAAAGACTTTCCTCGTTACCTCTGGACAGGTTGGGGGGCGATTGCTAGCCTGTTTTTATTTCTTGCTCTATGGGATTTGGGTAATCAGCTAAATGGCAGTCTTACCCTACCTTCACCACAAGAAACCTTTATTTCATTATGGCAACTTTTACAGCGTGATTCGGTGTGGGACGACATTATGATTACCGTACAAAGAGCGGTATGGGGGTTTGCTATTTCCATTGTGTTAGGTGTGGTGTTGGGTATGTTCGCAGGAGCGTTTGCGACGGCATCGATGATGAGCCGCCCCATTATTACGGTGATGATGGGCGTGCCACCGATTGCTTGGATTATTTTGGCATTAATTTGGTTTGGTATGACCGATGAAAGTGTTATCTTTACTTTGGTAGTGGCTTCTTTTCCGATTGTTTTCGTCGGTGCTTTGCAGGGTATGCGTACCTTAGAAGGAGATTTGAATGATATGAGTAACAGTTTTAATATTCCGTTCTGGATGAGGCTAACCGATGTTTATTTTCCGCATGTTTTTTCTTATATATTTCCCGCCGCAATTTCTGCTCTAGGCATGAGTTGGAAGGTGGTGGTGATGGCTGAATTGCTATCAACTTCTGATGGCATTGGTGCTTCTTTAGCGGTGGCAAGAAGCCATTTTGATTCGGCAGCCGCCATGGCGTTAGTGCTGATTATGGTTATTTTTTTATTAGTGATTGAGTATGTGTTGTTAGAGCCGATTAAACGCGAGGTGGAACAGTGGCGCAATTAACCGTTACAAATCTTAGCCATAAATTTGGAGCAACGGAGATTTTGCAAAAAATTGATTTTAGCCTAGAACAGGGTAAAGTGATGTCAATTGTTGGGCCAAGTGGCAGTGGAAAAACAACACTATTACACTTGTGCGGTAGTCTCTTAGAAGTGGTTGATGGCAGTGTTGAAAATAGCTTTGAGTCGCAGGCTTTTGCCTTTCAAGACGCACGACTACTACCTTGGCAAACGACATTAGATAATATTGCGTTTGGTTTGAAAGGGCAGGGTATGGCTAAAAAACAACGCCATACTTTAGCGACAAAAATGGCTATAAAGCTGGGATTAGATATTGAAGATTTAACTAAGTTCCCGAAAGATTTAAGTGGCGGAATGCGGCAACGGGTTGCGTTTGCTCGTGCATTAGTTATTAAGCCTGAACTGATGTTTTTAGATGAACCTTTTTCTGCTTTAGACATCGGCTTGAAAAAAGAATTGCAACATTTGCTAATGGCTTTGGTGATTAAAGAAAATCTAACCATCTTTTTTATTACCCATGATTTATCCGAAGCGATTCAATTAAGTGATGAAATTTTAGTATTAGACGCAGACCCTGGTCGAATTGTAAAACGGATTGTGTTAGATAAAACAAGGCTAGCAAGAGATGACGATTACATTTTTAATACCACCCGCAATTTAATGCAAGATAAACAGATAATTGATACCTTTGAGCTGAATTTTACTAAAAAGTACCCAGGGGGGTAGTATGAACGATTTATTTCCTACCACCAATAAGTTGGTGTCAGAAAAGAAGCGCGATGAAGAAACCGTTGAATGGGCATATCCAGCTGGAAAAGTGCATATTTTACTTGCCTATGGTTTTCGACCTTTCTTTTTACTTACGCCTATCTACCTAACTATTTCGATTATCTTATGGGGATTGTTTTGGTCAGGATTATTGCCCCTGTCGTTTTTAGAAAATCCGCTAGAATGGCATCTATACGAAATGCTATTTGGGGTCACCAGTGCGATGATGATTGGCTTTATTCTCACTGCGATTCCCGAACTATATGAAGGTGAAACGCCGATTGTAGGCAAGGTTTTATTTGGCTTAGTTGTCTTATGGCTAGTCGGCAGAATTAGCTTTTGGTTAATGGATTGGTTAGGTGTTTATGTGGTTGCCTTGACCAATATTCCGCTACTGTTATGGGTGGTGTTTTTAGTTGCAAAACCAATTTTGCAAGACCCGTTGCGTCGTCAATTAAGTTTAGCTATTTTGTTTGTTCTGATTAACATCATGCAAATATGGTTTTTTGCATCCAAAATAGGCTGGGCTACTACCGACCCGATGGCTATTTTAAAAGCCTCAGTTGGCGTGTTTATGGTACTTGTCCTATTAGCAGCACGCAGAATTAACATGGAGGCGGTTAATCACTGGCTAGACCAAAATAAAATAGACGACACCTATATGGCTCGTCCCCCCAGATACAATGTTGCTATTTTTAGCGTCGCTCTTTACACTTTGGTTGAGTTTCTATACCCAAATAATTCCGCATTAAGTTGGTTGGCGTTTGCGGTGATGGCAGCCGTTTTAAATACCCTGAATGACTTTTTTCTTGATGAAGATCCCGTTTTTATTCGTCCTTTTATTTGGCCATTATTTGCAATGTTAACTATGTTAGCCGTCGGCTATGGCTTGATGGGCTGGGATTATCTTGTGCCAGAAATGTACGCAATCAATCATTTTAGACACTTTTTAACCATCGGCTCATTAGGGATGGCATATTTTATGGTGTTAATTATCGTTTCCCACTTACATACGGGTAGAGATTTAGTGCCAAGTAACTGGATAGGATTCGGAGCCTTGTTAATTTTAATCGCCGCATTTTTAAGAGGGCTAGGCGTACCTTTTATTGAAAATAGTGCCAGCTGGATTCACATGGTTTCCGCAATTATTTGGGTATTACCCTTTATTGGTTTTTTGATTATTTATGGCAAATGGTTAAAACAACCAAGACCAGATGGATTACCTGGATAGTTTTTTACAAAAGTAAATAAAAATGATTTAAACTTACGATTCAATATAAGTATGAGGAAAATACCATGTCAGAGAAATTAGAAGTTTTAGATGAAAGAAGACAAGAGCGTAAAGATGGCATGAGAGG
>CAZQYD010000174.1:0-3458 GCA_964597465.1 uncultured Piscirickettsiaceae bacterium
AACAATCTATTTAATAGCCTGCTACAAAAGGCGTTTACGGGTGAGTTAACCGCATGAAAGAAGAATCCGCCATGAATACAGAACGCGAGCTACTGGTTTATCAAGCCGAAAACGGTGCTATTGCGCTGAAAGCCGATGCAAAACAGGAAACAATTTGGGCAACACAAAAGCAATTGGCTGAAGTGTTTGGGGTAACATCACAAAATATCACCTTGCATATCAAGCAAATTTTTAAAGAGGGTGAGTTAGCGGAGCAGGCAACCTGTAAGGAATCCTTACAAGTTCAAATAGAGGGTAACAGAAAGGTTAAGCGTACCGTTAAAATATATAACTTGGATGTTATGATTGCGGTCGGCTATCGAATTAACTCGGTTATGGGTACTAAATTTCGTCAATGGGCAACACAAACCCTAAAACAGCATATTACCCAAGGCTATACCATTAACCCCACGCGTATCGAAAATAATTTAGCCAACTTTTTACACGCCGTGGAGGAAGTTAAAACCTTAGCCGAAAACAATGCACAGTTACAAACGGATAATGTGTTATCACTGATTACGGCGTTTGCGCATACTTGGTTTTCGTTGGAATCGTATGATGAAGATAATTTGCCTTTGCGTGGGCAAAACCACAATGAACTTGTCTTAGAAGCCAATTCGCTTTATCAGGCGGTGGCGGTGTTAAAAGCCGATTTAATCGCTAAATCACAGGCTAGCGTTTTATTTGCTCAAGAAAAAAACAAAGGCAGTTTGGCAGGGATATTGGGCAATGTGTATCAATCTGCTTTTGGTGAAGATGTGTACCCAACATTGGAAGAAAAGGCGGCAAATTTATTGTACTTTATTATTAAAAACCATCCCTTTAATGATGGTAATAAACGCACGGGGGCGTTCGCTTTTATTTGGTTTTTACAGCAAGCAGGCATTGATTTTAGAGGTAAATTGACGCCAGAGGCGCTCACTTCTATTACGCTGTTAATCGCAGAAAGTGACCCTAAGAATAAAACGCGAATGGTTGGCTTGGTTATTTTATTATTAACAGGTAATAGCGATGGGTAATTTCACTTTTATTAAGGCAGATTTTCCTGCTTTGTTTGCTGATGTTGAGGAGGCAGAGTTGCTAACTTTTGTATCGCCTAAAGCGTCGGCGGTGCTTTGTCGTAGTACCTTAGAAAATGCGATTAATTGGCTGTATGAACATGACCCTAAATTAATCCGTCCGTGGCGTTCTGATCTTAATTCTTTAATGCATGAACTCTGTTTTTCGGCATTGTTTTCGCAAAGCTGGTTGAGTGAACTGCATTTGATACGCAAGACAGGAAACCTTGCCGCTCATGGTAAGTTGGTTGGTCAGCAAGATGCGTTGGCTTCGCTTAAATATTTGTTTCGGTTTTTACGCTACTTGGCAATTTATTACGGTAAAACTACGCCAGAATCGCAGGTGTTTGATGAGGCGTTAATTCCTAAACCTGCTAAATCTGTTGATAAGAGTGGCGTAGAACAAAAGCAAATTAAAAAACTGTTGGGTAAGCTGGATTTTAAAAATAAACAGGCTCGTATTGCTGAACAACAAATATTAGAGCAGGCTGCAGAAAATAAGAGCTTAAAAAAACAACTCGATGAACAGCTTTTAGCCACAACCGCTCGCAAACTTGAACGCGAGAAGTCTGTTGAGTTTGAATCGGCTGTACCGCTGTTGGTTTCAGAAGCAGAGACGCGCCGTCGTTATATAGATTTATCGTTAAAAGAGGCGGGTTGGGAAGATTTGCAACAGGGCTATCATTTAGAGTATGAAGTGACGGGAATGCCTAAAAGCACCAATAAATCAGGGATAGGCTATGTTGATTATGTGCTATGGGGCAATAATGGGTTGCCATTGGCGGTGGTTGAGGCTAAAAAAGCAATGGCTGACCCTCGCAAAGGTAAGCATCAGGCGGAACTCTATGCCGATTGTTTGGAGCAAATGTACGGGCAACGACCGATTATTTTTTATAGCAATGGTTTTGAAACTTTTTTGTGGGATGATCAGTTTTACCCCGAACGCGAAGTGCAGGGGTTTTATAGCAAAGATGAGTTGCAGTTATTGATTGATAGACGCTCTTCTCGTTTAGATGTTCGTAAATTTACGGTGAATAATGAGATTACTGGACGAGCGTATCAGTTAGAGGCTATAAAACGGGTAGCTGAAAATAGCGTGACCAATCATTCGGCAGGTAGCCTACGCGGTAGGGCGCGCCAAAGTTTGTTGGTGATGGCGACGGGCAGTGGTAAAACACGCACCGCGGCATCGCTGGTAGATATGTTTACTAAATGCAATTGGGCAAAACGGGTGTTGTTTTTGGCTGACCGTAATGCGTTGGTATCGCAGGCTAAAAAGGCGTTTAATGAGCATCTTCCGCATTTATCGGCGATTGATTTAACAAGAGAAAAAGAAGATGCTGGCACTCGCTTAGTGTTTTCGACCTACCCTACTATTATGAATAGGATTGATGGCTTGGCTGATAATGGCGCACGCTTTTATGGTGTTGGACATTTTGATGTGATTATTGTTGATGAGGCGCATCGCTCGGTTTATCAAAAATATAAAGCTATATTTGATTATTTTGATGCGATGCTAATTGGTTTAACTGCCACGCCTAAAACCGAGGTTGATCATAATACTTACGGTTTATTTGGTATTGAAGACGATAACCCTACCTTTTCTTATGAATTAAATGTAGCGGTAGATGAGGGCTTTTTAGTGCCTCCGAAAGCGATTTCAGTGCCGTTGCAGTTTTTGTATGATGGGGTGGAATATAATAAATTATCGGATGCCGAAAAAGTACAGTATGAAGAAAAGTTTGGCGACCCAACGACTGATAATGTACCTGATGAAATCCCGAATTCGGCATTAAACACTTGGCTGTTTAATACCGATACGGTGGATAAGGTGTTAAATCATTTAATGACCAATGGCATTAAAGTGGACGGGGGCGATAAGCTGGGTAAAACGATTATTTTTGCAAAAAATCATCAGCATGCTATTTTTATTGAGGAACGATTTAATAAGAACTACCCTGAGTATTCAGGTAAGTTTTTACGGGTGATTGATAATTATGAAAGCAAAGCCCAAAGTTTGTTAGAGACTTTTGTTGACCCTTATGAAGAGCATAACCCACAAATTTCAGTGTCTGTAGATATGATGGATACTGGCGTTGATGCGCCGCGTGTCGTCAATTTAGTGTTTTTTAAAGCGGTTAAATCAGCCACTAAATTTTGGCAGATGATTGGACGAGGTACACGATTATGCCCTAATTTATTTGGTGAAGGTAGTCATAAAACGCATTTTGTTATTTTTGATTTTTGCCAAAATTTTGAGTATTTTGGTGAAAATATTGATGGCATGGAAGGCAAGGCAGTTAAAAGTTTGACCCAACAAATATTTGAAACCAAGCTAGAAGTGGCGTTAACGATTGGAGA
>CAZQYD010000175.1:0-3433 GCA_964597465.1 uncultured Piscirickettsiaceae bacterium
CCAGGGGGGCTAAAGAAAAGCAACTGTTTTCTTACCCCCCTGGGTACTTTTTAGTGGAATTTGACCTTAACTGTGTTAATACGTTCTGAATTCAATCCGCTGGTTTATTTCTATATACTCCGCTTCAGGTCTCCAGTCTCCTAGTACCCAACGATGTTTTAGCTTGCCATTTTGAATGAACTCGGTGTGCTGTGGTTGGTGGGTGTGTCCGTGGATTAGGTGGTTGGTTTGTGAGTGTTGCTTGAATAACTTTTCTACCGCTTGTTGCTTAACGTTCATCATTTCTGGTGTTTTATTAGCACCCTCGTTTGATGATTTCTGACGCATTTTTTGTCCAATTTGAATCCGTTTGGTTTTAGATAGTTTTAGAAATAGCCATTGAATAATCGGGTTTCTAAACCAGCCACGCATGCGTTGGTAGGCCTTGTCATCGGTGCAGAGTTGGTCGCCGTGGGCGAGAATGATTTGATTGTTGTTGGCATTGAGTTCAACCACGTCAGAGAGTTTGTGAATACCCGTTGCTTGCCAAAACCGTTTGCCCATTAAAAAATCGCGGTTGCCGTAAAGCAGGTATATTGGTAAGCCTTGGTCGGTTAGGTTTTTAAATTGCTGGATAACGCCTTGGTATTGAGCCAAGTTAATATCATCGCCCACCCAACTTTCAAATAAATCGCCAATGATAAAAAGAGCAGAGCAGTCGGTCAGCTGAGTGGTTAAAAATTGAGTGAAATGTTGATTTATAGGGTGTTGTGGATTGGGAAGAAGATGGACATCGGCAGTAATGATTATCTTGCCAGTGATTTCCATCTTCTTTAAGGTCATGGTTTAATCGTCTTCGGTAACAATCGTTTTTTCAATGATTATGTCATCAACAGGAACATCGCTATGCCCACGACGATTGGTGGTTTCTACTTTTGCCATTTCGTCTATCACTTCAATACCATCAGTAATGTGAGCAAATACGGCATAGCCCCAACCATATGAATCCTTGCCAGTATGGTCTAAAGATTCATTATCAACTAGGTTCATGAAAAACTGTGATGTAGCTGATTGTGGGTCACTGGTTCTTGCATAAGATAGTGAGCCGCGCACATTTTTTAAGCCATTATCTGCTTCATTCTCGATTGGGTCGCCGCCATCCTTTTCATCCATGCCTGGTAACATGCCACCACCTTGCACCATAAAACTAGGAATAATACGGTGAAAAATGGTGCCGTTATAAAATCCTTCCATTGCGTAATGGATAAAGTTTTCTGCACCAATAGGGGCGTTTTCGTGATCTACGGTGATGGTGATATCACCCATATTGGTTTTAAATACAACTTGTGTCATGGTTATTTTGCTTCCTTTTCTTTAATTTGAGCATAGGTCAGACCTTTAATGTGGCTAGCTTTGGTAATAATAATGTCTTGTTTTGGTACGTCTTTCATGCCGTTTTTATATCCCGTTTGAATCAAACGAATTTTATTGACAACTTTCATACCTGAAACGACCTTGCCAAATACTGCATAACCCCAACCACGACCATGTTTTTCACGGAAGTCTAAAAAGCTGTTTTGTGAAACATTGACAAAAAACTGGGCGGTTGCAGAGTGCGGGTCACCCGTTCTTGCCATTGCTACCGTGCCAATGCGGTTATAAAGTCCATTATCAGCTTCATTGGTGATGGCAGGGTGGGTTTTCTTTTTAGTGAAATCTTTAGTGAATCCGCCACCCTGCACCATGAAGGTAGGTATCACGCGGTGAAAAATAGTGCCGTCGTAAAAGCCTTCATCAACATAGCGAAGAAAATTTTCGACCGAAATAGGAGCTTTTTTATAGTTAAGCTCCAAAACAATATCACCCATTGTGGTTTCAAGTTTGACCTGTGGGGAGTTGTTGTTGTTAGTTTCTTGTGCCGTGCTTGAGCAAGACATTAAAAACATTGCCGAGGCGAGTATATATATAAGTGGGTTTTTTAACATTGGTTTTCTCCTAAAAAAAGTTGGGTTATTTTAGCATTATGAATCAAGGAAATTAATGGTTAATGTTATAATTTTGCGAATATTAATTTACTATGAGTTGAATCTGATGAACGAAACAAAAGCAGTTGATAAACCAACCAATTTTATCCGCAATATTATTGATAAGGATTTATCGGAACAACTTCATCAACAAGTTAAAACAAGGTTTCCGCCAGAACCAAATGGTTATTTGCATATTGGTCATGCAAAATCTATTTGCTTAAATTTTGGCTTGTCTAAAGATTATCAAGGCGAGTGTAATCTGCGTTTTGATGATACCAATCCGACGAAAGAGGATGTTGAGTACGTTGAGGCGATTAAAAAAGATATTTCTTGGCTAGGGTTTGAATGGGCTGGAGAAATTAATTTTTCTTCAAATTATTTTTCTAAATTTTATGAATATGCGGTGGAATTAATTAATAAGGAACTTGCTTATGTTGATTTTTCTAGCCCTGAAGAAATAAAACAACGCCGCGGTAGCTTAACCGAACGCGGCGAAAATAGTCCATGTCGTGATACCAGTGCCGCTGAAAATTTGAACCATTTTGAAAAAATGAAAAATGGTGACTATCAAGAAGGCGAGTGCGTATTAAGAGCGAAAATTGATATGTCATCTAGCTTTATGTGTTTGCGTGACCCTGCTATTTATCGTATTAAATTTGCCCACCATCACCAAACAGGCAATGATTGGTGTATTTATCCAATGTACGACTTTGCCCATTGTTTATCAGATGCAATTGAAGGAATTACGCATTCATTATGTACTTTGGAATTTCAAGATAATCGCCGTTTATATGATTGGTTTTTAGAAAATATTACCGAATTTAATCGGGATAATCGACCACATCAATATGAGTTTTCACGTTTAAATCTTGAATATACTGTGATGTCAAAACGTAAGTTACATCAGCTAGTAGAGGAAAAGTTAGTAAATGGTTGGGACGACCCAAGAATGCCTACGATTTCAGGTATGCGTCGCCGTGGCTATACACCAGCTTCAATTCAAAGTTTTGCGGATAGAATCGGGATTTCAAAAGTCGATAGCACCACCGAAATGAGTATCTTAGAAGCCTCGGTACGTGATGATTTGAATGTAATTTCGCCAAGAACAATGGGGGTAATCGATCCCGTTAAAGTGGTAATTGAAAATTATCAAGGTGAAGGAGTGGAAACTATTCAAGCCGCCATTCATCCGCAAAATGAAGCAATGGGCAAGCGAAAAATACACTTTGGCAAGGAACTTTATATTGATCGAGCCGACTTTATTGAAACCGCACCGAATAAAAAATGGAAACGCTTGTCGATTGGTAAAGAAGTTAGATTACGTAACGCGTATGTTATTAAGGGCGAACGTTTTGAAACGGATGACGAGGGCAATATAACCACTATTTATTGTAGCTATGATGCCGAAACCTTAGGCAAAAATCCTG
>CAZQYD010000176.1:0-3417 GCA_964597465.1 uncultured Piscirickettsiaceae bacterium
GACGCATATTTTTTCTCAGTAAAATTCTAATCGCGGTTATTAAGTGTCTCCTTAACAACTAACATTAAAGTCTTGCAAGAATATTCTCTGAAACAGGAATTTTAAGACGTTTACCAACAAACAATTGATTCGCTCGTTTTATTCGGTTAAGTTTTTTAAGTTCTCTCATTGAAACACCATAGCTATGTGCTATTTCAGACAAGGTATCGCCACGTTTTACCTTATATCTGACATATAAACTTTCACCCCAGCGAGGTTTTTCGGCATTGCGTTTAGCAAATTTGGTTAAACCCCTTACGATGGATTTTGCTACCTTGGCTTGAAAACGAGAGGTGTTTAATTTTCTAGCTTCACTTGGATTTGAAATAAAAGCCGTTTCA
This sequence comes from uncultured Piscirickettsiaceae bacterium, assembly GCA_964597465.1. Lineage (GTDB taxonomy): Bacteria > Pseudomonadota > Gammaproteobacteria > Thiomicrospirales > Thiomicrospiraceae > Hydrogenovibrio. The sequence goes on from CAZQYD010000176.1 coordinate 381, forward strand.
ATTAATAACGAAGGCATATCAATCGATTTTAAAACCGCAAAGTTTGCCGCCTGCACTGCTGAACTATGTAGTTTAACTGACAATCCCATCTCGCCAAGAACCGCTTTTCCCAACTTTCTACTTGCTCGTATATTCGCTTCACGTGTTAAATCCGACAAAATAAATGCCACGTCAGAGGCTCTTCCTTTCAGATTAACGCCCTTTAAAAAAGCATTTTCTCTTTTCGCCAACATTCTTGCCATCACCGAACTTGCGCCCCTCGTTGAGAGAACATATACCGAACCGCCTTGAATCGTTTTGTCTCTAAAAGCATCCGCATGCAATGATAAAAATATATCCGCATTATTTTTGTGCGCAATTCTGACACGCTTATATAACGGAATAAAGACATCCTTATCGCGCGTTAATATCGCTCTCATTCCAGGTTGTGCATCAATATATTTTTTAAGCTTTTTAGCAATCGCTAATACCACTACTTTTTCTTGGATATTATTATAACCAACCGCACCGGGATCTTTACCACCATGCCCAGGATCAATTGCTACCACTAAATCTTTATTTGGTGCTAGTGCGATAATCGAACTAGGTTTTTGTGTATAGTTACTAACGATTCCGACGTTATGACTTTTAGTTGACGACTTTGATAGTTTTATCAAAGGTTTTACTTTCACTGTTTTTCTAGCTAACTTATTAGGCTTTACTTTTTTTACTTTTTCTAAACGCTGTGCAACATCAATAACAACACGTTCTGCTCCGCTCTTATTTTTATCCAAGGTAAAATAGCTATAGTCAAAGTTTCTACGCAAATCTAACACTACTCGGGTACGTTTACGTTGGTTTTTTAAGCGAATTTTACCTACACGAGCATCTAAAAACTTTTTTTGCTTAAAGCTAACCTTATTTTTAGTATTATAAAAATCAACCACAATTCTTGGTGGATTATGCCATTTAGAAATCTCAAAACGATGGTTTTTTTTTACATCAAACACCACACGGGTCTTTGTATCTGACTGCCCTAAACGAACTTCAGTTAAGGAAGCTTTTGCCCAAACAGACGTGGACAAGATAGAGATTAATGCTATTGCGACGATACTAACTAGGTTTTTTTTATAATTATACATGGCTAAGTTATCTTTAAATTCATGAACACATCTGCTTTACCTATCAAATATTATGACAACTTTTCTGTCAGTATTTTGACAAGCTCAACGCCCCTCTCCGTATAAGGGTTAACGGTGACAGACCGTGATTCATCTTGATATTCAAAGACAAACTCTAAATCTGGTTTAGCGGGTAAAACACCCTCACCTTTGTCTGGCCACTCAATAAAAGAGCAGAAACTTTCCGACAATAACTCCCTAATGCCTAAGTATTCTAACTCTTCTGAATCGCAAAGTCTATACAAATCAAAATGTTGTACTTTTTTATAAGAATCCCCTATAAGATTTATAGGTAAATCATAGCTTTCAAGTAGGGTATAAGTAGGACTTTTCACCATTAACTCGGAAGAATAGCTTTGAATCACCGAACGAGTAAAAAAAGACTTGCCCGCCCCTAAATCACCCTGCAAAAAGAAAACCAAGCCATTTTCACTTACAGCCATTACCGATAAAGACGCGGCAAAACTGCATGCAAACTGCTTGCTTGCCTTTTCATCCTTTAAAAAAATATTCTCTATATTATCTTTCAAACTACTAATCTCTAAATTTGTTAAAATACATCAAAATAAAAGATTAAGACAAAACCACGTGCATAATCCTCCGAAAACTAACATGCAATTATATCAGCTTAAAAAACAAATAAAACAATGGGGAAAAGAACTCGGTTTTGCCGACGTTGGAATCAGCCACACCGACCTATCAAACTACGAAACCGACCACTTTAACTGGCTAGGAGAAAACTACCACGGTGACATGGACTACATGGCAAAACACGGCACCAAACGTACTCGCCCAAACGAATTAGAACCTGGCACGCAAGCGATTATCAGCGTACGCCTCAACTATTTTGACAGGTCAGCAAAAAACGCCATTGAACAACTCCAGTCGCCAGACAAGGCCTACATTTCTCGCTACGCACTCAATAAAGACTATCACAAGATAATGAGAAAGCGACTGCAAAAACTCGCCAGTAAAATTGACGAACAAGTCGAAAACTTTTCCTACCGAGCCTTTTCAGACTCCGCACCGGTGCTAGAAAAAGCCATCGCACAAGAAGCAGGCATCGGCTTTATCGGCAAACACAGCCTAGTGATTCACCCCGGAGCAGGTTCATGGTTTTTCCTAGGCGAACTCTACTGCAACCTACCTATTCCAGCCGACCAAGCCATTACTAAACAAGGTTGTGGCCCCTGCACTGCCTGCCTAGACGAATGCCCAACCCAAGCTATTAAAGATGGCAATATGGTTGACGCAAGACGCTGTATCTCCTATTTAACCATTGAATACAAAGGTGAAATAGCTGACGAACTCAAAGAAAAAATGGGCAATCGAATCTACGGCTGTGATGATTGTCAACTGGTCTGTCCATGGAATAAATTTACCGAAGATACCGAAGAAGAGAGTTTCAAGAATAGGCATATTCTAGATAAAGCAAACCTACTCGAACTACTAGAATGGGACGAAACAACCTTCCTAAAAAAATTAGAAGGTTCACCCATCCGCAGAATCGGCTACCCACAATGGCAAAGAAACCTCTGCACCGCCATCGGCAACGAAAACTACCACCCAAATAATATAACCGCACTAAAACAGATAACAAGCGACTCACCCATCGTACTTAAACATCAAGATTGGGCAATAAAACAACAGAAAAAGAAAGAAAAATCACTAAAAAGTACCCAGGGGGGTACCGATACATTGCAAAACAGCAGTTATTTAACGCCAAATAAACCCGCTATCGCCCCTAAATATTACGGGATATAAAAAAAACAACTTTAATTCGCATCACTATCGTAATTATTATGATATTAGGAGACCGATTAAGGAATCGCTTAAGGAAACGCTTAATAACTAAGGTTAGAATTAGGCTGAGAAAA
>CAZQYD010000177.1:0-1211 GCA_964597465.1 uncultured Piscirickettsiaceae bacterium
GGTACGGTAAAACCAGCACCCATAGCTGGCTCTGACTTAGCCGCTGATAAAGCCGCTGCTCAAACTGCTTTTGATAATTTTACAACCCAAGTAAGCACAAAAGTTAAAGACAGCTATGATGTCGATGTAACCTACCGTGAAGAATCTAAAGTTGATACTGTAGGTGGTCGTGGTGAATATGATGTAACTGAAAACCTAACCGTTGGTGCAGAGTTTAACTGGTTTAAATCTGAACGAAATGGTGAATTTCGTGGCGTATTTCACCCAATGGGCTTCAAGCCACCATTAGGTCACAAGTTGAACCCATTCATAAATAATACAGGCGGTGGAGCACCAAAGCCGCGTGGGAAATTACCTGCTTTTGATGTACCCGTCAATTCTGTTGATGAAAATGAACGCTTAGATATCGCCGCCGATGTAAATTACGATGTGAATGATGATTTAGATATTAAATTCCGTGTTTACCGTTCTTATTATGAGAAACGCAATATTACCACAATGAGCGAATTTGCTAACTTTGGTTATCCAACAGAAGCAAAATCTGCTTCAAGTGGAATGAAAGCAAATGTTGATATTCTTTCTTATGAGCTAAGTTCTAATTGGCAGTTGAATAATGACCACCTATTAACAGCAGGTGTTGAACACCGCAACGAAAAACGAGAAGCAACCGTATTTGTACAAAAAGGTGATTTTGCCACTAGAGAAGTTTCCTATCAAGCACTTTATTTACAAGACGACTTTAATGTTGCAGACGACTTAAGATTTACCGTTGGCGGTCGTTATGACAGATATACCCAAGAGAGCTATACTGATGAATTTAATGTTAAACACGACAGTAATTCAGATTCAGAAAGTACCTTCCGTATCGGTATGGTCAAAAATTTCGATAAAATGGCGAATCTTCGTTTAAGTGTTGCACAAGGTTACCGTGTGCCTGATATTAGAGAGCAATTTATTCAAAAGCAAACACCTGCAGGAATGCGTTTAGGTGCTCAAACAATTGACCATAGATTTGATAAAGAAGCCCATGACTTAAAGGCCGAAAAAGCATTAAGTTATGAAATCGGTATCAGCGGTGAAAACGCACAGTTTTCTTATAATGTTATAGCCTTCCAAAACAATATTAAAGATAAAATTCAGCAAGTAAGTGCTGGTTCAGGGCAGAAAACTTATAATACTTTTGTCAATTTAAACGATGCACAAACACAAGG
>CAZQYD010000177.1:1221-3417 GCA_964597465.1 uncultured Piscirickettsiaceae bacterium
CACAAGGCGTTGAATTAACACTTGGTTACAATGTAACTAACAATATAACGGCTAATTTGTTTTGGACTGAATTAAAAACGGAAGATAAAGATTCAGGTAAAGACTTAGAGTTTAACCCAGAAAGAGTTATCTCCTTAGCGTTAGATTTTGGCGTAACTGATGGTTTAAATATAGGAATAAATGCTACCCACACAGGTGAGCAATACTATACAACAAAAACCCCAGCAGGAACAACTGACCAAACAACAGATGCTTATACCTTAACCAACTTAACTGCGAACTATAGTTTTGGTGATAAAAAAATGTTTAACATTAATGCAGGTATTAATAACATTGCAGATACTAAAGTGCACAAACGCCTTGGTTCAAATGTAGGTCAATACTACTTTGCAGGCATGAAAGTTAATTTTTAGCCATTTTAATTTGTGCATCCATTTATGCAAAAGTCTCATATTATTGTGCATAATAAAACTATTTAAATAGAGGTTCCTAATGATGACAACTATTACTCCTGAAAACATGACTACGGCAGAAAAACTTTCAGCTATGGAAGTGCTTTGGAATAATTTGTGTGAACATAGTTCATTGGAATCTCCAGACTGGCATAAAGATGTTTTAGATTCTCGAGAACTACAACTAAAAAATAACAGTCAGCAACCTATTGAATGGGAGATAGCTAAACAACAACTAAGTAATAAAACTTTATGAATATAAAAATATTACCAATTGCCACTGATGATCTATTAAATGGTTACCATTTTTACGAACATCAAGAAAAAGGAATTGGTAATTATTTTTTAAGCAGTATCTATTCGGATATTGAATCATTACTTATCTATCATGGCATCCATCCAATATTTTTCAAAAAATATCATCGCCTACTTCAAAACGCTTTCCTTTTGCTATTTATTATAAAATTGACAATCAAAATATAATTATTTACGCCATACTTGATAGTCGAAAAAAACCTGCTTGGACAAAAGAACGATTTGAGCAATAACGCCAAAAAAATTACCACCTATCTTTTTAAAGGAGATAACCTCATGCAAAAATTATTAAAAATTATTTTAACGACTATTTTATTCAGCATATTCATTCAAAATTCTTACGCAGAAAAAATAAAAACACTTACTTTATCAGGCCCTTTTGCAGGTGTCTCTAACCCACTGATTCACATGGTACATTCGGGTGCGTTAAACGACATCGCCGAAAAGGTTGAATTTAAAGCTTGGAATGGTCCCGACCAACTTAAACTTATGGCACTAGGCAAAGGTTCATTTAGTGCTGACTTTATTGCCATGCCCTCAAATGTTGCCGCCAACTTATATAACCGTGGTGTTGAAATGAAGCTGATGAACATTTCAATTTGGGGAATATTATGGATGGTCTCTCGTGATAATAATTTAACCAAACTGAGTGATTTTAAAGGCAAAGAAATCGCCATGCCATTTCGTGGCGATATGCCAGATATATTGTTTGAACAGATTGTAAAAGCGGAAGGTCTAGATCCTAAAAAAGATTTTAACCTTCGCTATACTGCCACGCCACTAGATGCGATGCAACTATTAATTTTACGCAGAGTTGACCACGCCCTACTTGCAGAACCTGCTATTTCAATGGCATTACGCAAAACTAAATCTTTTCCGATTAGCATCATCGCACCCGACCTATACCGTAGTGCCGATATTCAAAAAGAATGGGCAAGGGTATTTAAGCGTGAAGCAAAAATTCCACAAGCAGGCATGACCGCGATGAAAAGCGTGATGAACAATCAACATGTGATGAAACGCTTTCAAGAAGAATATATCAAGTCTGCAAAATGGTGCCAAGAAAACCCCGTCGAAGCAGGCAAAATAATCGCAGCGGAAATAGAGCTACTTACACCTGAAGCTGTTACAGACTCACTCAAATGGACAATCATGGAAGTTAAAAATGGTCAAGAATCACGAGAAGAGCTGGAGTTTTTCTATCAAAAATTACTAGACAATACGCCTGCATCAGTTGGTAATAAACTACCTGATAATAACTTCTACTACCCGTAAACAATTAAAACAAGCGTTTTCTCAATAAAAAGTGCCCAGGGGGGGGTATCTGTTATAGCGGATTTATACCCCCCTGGGCACTTTTTAAGAAAATTAGTGTAAATTGACCTAGTTTTCGGCTCTAATTCTCATGATTATCGCAAAGAATGCAATC
>CAZQYD010000178.1:0-3402 GCA_964597465.1 uncultured Piscirickettsiaceae bacterium
TTTTATAAATGGTCATCACGATCAAATGGATAGTTTTTATATTGGTGGTGTAAATGTGGATGGTGAAGAACAATTTAAATTTTCTCTACCTGAAATGCCACATGGTTTTGCTGTTTCTCCAAATAACTCAAATATGTTGGTTACTTTCCCTGGTTTAACGGGTGTAAAGACGATTGTGACGGATGTAGCTAATGGCAAAAAAATAGCTGAAATTAATATTCGTAAAGGCAGACATTTTAACGGTCACGGGGTGTTTAGCCCTGATGGCAAGTTTTTATTTACCACTGAAAATAGCATTGAAACTTCTGATGGCGTAATCGGCGTTTATGAAACAAAAAACTTTAGCTTTGTACGAGAATTTACAGCCTATGGTTTAGGGCCTCATGGTATCGATATTTTGCCCGATGGTAAGTCGTTGGTCGTGGCAAGTGGCGGGCTTCGTACTCGCCCTGATACGGGTAAGTATTATTTTGATATTAATAAAATGCAATCTTCGGTTGTCTATATTGATGCAAAAAACGGTAAGCTATTGCATCAAATAAAAGAACCCATTCACCGTCTTTCTATTAGACAGGCAATTGTATTTGGTGATGACGGTGATGTACTTGTTGTTTGCCAGTATAAGGGTAAACGGGTAATGCCTAAATTGGTTGGTATTCAACGCGGTAGTGGCGAAATAGCAATGTTGGATATTGATGATGATTCGTTGTCGCTAATGAATGGTTATGTTGGGCATGTGGTTATTGCGGGGGATATTGCTGCGGTAAGTGCACCTCGTGGTAAGGGGATGTTTTTTTGGAATTTAAAACAAAAAAAGTTTCTTGGTTTGGTTGAGATAAATGATGTCAGCGGTGTTCAGCCGATTGATAATAGCGGTAACTTTATCGCCAGTGCGAACACGGGTGAATTGTATAAAATGAATGCCAATACTTTAAAATCTAGCCTTTTAACGAACTTGGGTGCAGAGGTAAAATGGACAAATCACATGATAAAGATGGTTGTCTAAATTAGCCTTTCATTTTAAATCCCTTATCAATTATTTAAAAAAGTAAAAATATAAAATCATGTATAACCTTAAATCTAAAACGCCTTTTTTTGTCAGTTTATTAACGGTTCTTGTTTCTTCGCCGAGTTTTTCTGAATCATCTAGTAATGGTGGAAAGGAGAAGTTAGGGGCAATTACGATTACGGGCAGTGAGGAAGATAGGGCAAGAGCATCAGGCTCTATTCATAAGGTCGCAGAAGAATCATTAGAGCAATGGCATTATACCGATGTAAATAGGGTGCTTAATGAAGTGCCTGGTGTGTATTTGCGTAAAGAAGATGGTTATGGTTTGCGTCCCAATATCGGCATGCGTGGTTCGGATTCTAATCGTAGTAAAAAAGTCACACTGATGGAAGATGGGGTTTTATTTGCTCCTGCTCCTTATTCTGCTCCCGCCGCTTATTATTTTCCGATGATGTCGCGTATGCAGTCCGTTGAAGTTTATAAAGGCTTGTCTTCAATTAAATATGGTCCTAACTCGGTAGGTGGGGCGATTAATTTTGTAAGTCGTCAAATTCCTGTTGATTATAAAGCGGGCGGAACGGGTTCGTTAGATTTGTCGGTAGGAAGCTATGGCTTTGGGCAGTTACACGGTATTTATGGTAATAGTTATGATAGCTTTGGTTGGTTGTTTGAGGGGGCGCATATACAAACAGACGGGTTTAAAGAACTTGATAAGGGCGGAAAAACAGGTTTTGATAAAAATGATATGGTGTTAAAGCTCCGTTTTAACAGTGATATTAATGCCGATGTTTACCATCAGTTAGATGTTAAATTAGGTTATGCCAATGAAGTGTCTAATGAAACTTATCTTGGTTTGACTGATGCAGATTTTAAAGCCAACCCAAATCGCCGTTATGTGATTAGTAAAGATGACCTTATGGAATGGAATCATCAGCAAATTAATCTGAATTACTTTTTTGACCCAGGTGAAAACTATACGGTCAATACTGTTTTATATCACCGTGAATTTTATCGTAGTTGGGATAAGATGAATGGTTTTACGGGTAATGCCCCATTAACCAGTGAAATTTTACTTGATCCAGATACGCCACTTCATAGCGTTTATTACGCGCTGATGACGGGAGAAGGCAGTTCTTCTAACCCACACGATAGAGTGATTGTTGAGGCGAAGAAAAGAAAGTTTATTTCGCAAGGTATTCAAAGCCAATTAGATTTAGAAACCTCTGATAATAGCTATCAAAATAAATTAAGTATTGGCGTGCGTTATCATCAAGATGAAGTAAGGCGAGACCATTCTGCTCGCGAGTTTGATGTGGTGCGAGGCAGTATTATCGAAAGAACCGATATTGCACCACGAGATACCGTACAAAACCATGTAAAAGCACAAGCTTTATCTGTTTTTGTGTTTAATGAACTTATTTTAGGCGACCTTTCACTTAGTGGTGGGTTGCGTAGTGAGGTTATTAGAACAGAGCATAATAATCTAGTAGAAAATAAAGTCGTTAAACTTGAAAATTCGGTAATTTTGCCAGGGGCAGGGGTAAATTATAAATTAACCGATCATTTGCGATTATTAGCAGGCGTGCATCAAGGTTTTGTTTCTGTTCCGCCCGGTAGTGATGAAAGCGTGTTACCCGAAAAGAGTATTAACTATGAACTGGGTTTGCGTTATATCAGCAATGAAATCAGTGCATCAGCGATTGGGTTTTTTAGTGATTATAGTAATTTAGGCGGTACTTGTACTTTCTCGCTAGGCTGTGCATCTGAAGATGTTGACAAGGGATTTAATGCAGGAGAAGTAAATATTTGGGGACTAGAAACAGATGTTAGAAAAACCGTTAAAAAAGTGTTTAATACCACTTTAGATATGCCTTTAACGCTAGTTTATACCTATACAAACAGTGAATTTAAAAATAGCTTCTCATCACCTCGTCCAGATTTAGTCGATGTTAAAGAGGGCGATCGCCTACCGATGTTGCCAGAACATTTACTGACATTAAGAGCCGGCTTATCATCTGATAATTGGCAGGCAGCGCTGGCGTTTAATTACACCGCTGAAATGCGTACTATCGCAGGAAAAGACCAACCAATTAAACGCAATAGAACCGACGCACAAAGCGTAGTCGATTTTAGTTTAAATTACCTTATTGATTCTAAGAAAAAGGTTTATTTTACGGTTGATAATGTTTTTAATGATGTCGCGATTGTAGCACGAAGACCGTTTGGGGCAAGACCTGGTAAACCTCGTACATTTTTAGTCGGGTTTAAAATAGAGCTTTAATACTTTCGTTCTTGTATGTCTAAATGCCGCTAAGGGTGTAAAATAAACATTAAAAACAGAAAAAGTGCCCAGGGGGGGGGGTAGTCTTTCTGTTGTTCGAAAGTAAAGATGG
>CAZQYD010000179.1:0-3389 GCA_964597465.1 uncultured Piscirickettsiaceae bacterium
GATTTAAAAAATTACTCCGATTTAATAATGAAAATCGTGTTTTTTAGTTATTAAGTGTCTCCTTAAGGAAACGCTTAACAACTAAGGTTAGAATTAGGCTGAGAAAAAAGTGTCGCTATTTTTGCTGAAATGAGGCGTAATAGCTAGCTATTGCAACGAATTGCAGTGAAAATATCGGCACTTTTTACCAGTATAAAATAATCTTAGTTATTAAGCGATTCCTTAAAGGGGGTATTTGTTGTTTTTTACAAACCACCCAAACCCAGCACCCGTTAAAAACATAATTAAACTATAGGTTAAAGCAGGAATCATCATTTCACTGTTACCAATTAATGTTCCTGCCACAACAAGGGCAAGCGTACCGTTTTGGATGCCGACTTCGTAGCCGATTGAGATGGATTGTGGTTGGGATAGTTTTGCTTTTTTGGCGAGTAGGTAGCCGATGGTTAGCACGCTAATATTTAGTACAAATGTTGCTAAGCCAGCTTGCATGAAGAAATCTAGCATATTATCTTGGTTTTTTAGCACGATTAATACAATAATTAGTAGGAGAAATAAAATCGAGAAATATTTAAAAAACGCTTCCATTTTAGAGGCAATATTTGACCATTTAGCGAGTATAAACATGCCGAAAGCAATTGGAATAATTGTGATAATCAATAGTTGAGTAATCGTTTTTATGATGGGGATGCTAAATTCGGTGGAGTCCTGCATAAAATAATTCATGCTTAAAATAGCTAAAACGGGAAGGGTGAACGGGGTAATCACACTCACTATGGCGGTTAAACTAACGGATAGTGAAACATCTCCTTTCGCTAAATAGGTAAACATGTTTGAGGTAGAGCCACCTGGGGCGAGGGCGATGATTATTAACCCGACGGCAAGAGCGGGCGGTAGCTGAAATATGATGGCAATGACAAATGCGATAATGGGTAAGATAACCATCTGCCCGAATAAGCCGATATAAATGGCTTTTGGTTGGGTTAAAATAGCGTTAAAATCTTGTAATTTAAGCGATAGCCCTAATCCGAACATGATTAAAAAAAGTGAGATAGGTAATATAATGGTGGTTAATATGTCAGCTTGCATGGTTGATTCTTATTTTAATAATTTACAAAGAGATTAGCCGATTGAGTTTAATAAAGCAATTTTTTACACAATTAAACATTCAAGGGCGTTCGAAGCATACGCAAGATGGCTATAAAAGGGACTTGTTTTCTTTTATCGTTTTTTATCGTGGTGAATTTTTGGCTGAAGAAATTGAACAAGAAGTGCGTGAAACGGATTTGTTTTTAGAAAGTTTTTCAGGCTGGCAGGATATTGAACCCGAAATTGTTCAGCAGTTTGTTGCATTTAGAATGAAGCAAGGTATTTCGGCAAGAACGATTGCCCGTCAGCTTTCTGCTTTACGTAGTTTTTATCAGTTTTTGATTGAGAAAAAAGTTTTAACAGATAACCCTGCTTTAGGAATTAAAGCCCCTAAGCTTCCTAAGCCTTTGCCAAAAAGCTTAGATGTTGATTGGACGAGTCAACTTTTAGAGCAGCCGTTAGAAACTTGGCAAGATGTGCGTAATCAAGCGGTTTTTGAATGTTTGTATTCGGGTGCTTTGCGGGTGTCAGAGTTGGCGGATTTGGATTTGTCGCCGGGTTTGGATAAGATGCAGGAAGGCTGGTTGACGGTGTTAGGAAAGGGAAAAAAACAGCGTCTCTCACCTTTAGGAAAGCAGGCTTTTAACGCGTTAAATAATTGGCTAAAAATTCGATTTAAGTATGCCATAGAAACCGAAAATTCGGTATTTGTTAATCGTTTTGGTAATCGCTTAGGCGTACGTTCGATTCAAGCGAGCTTAGATAAACGCACCCTTAATGCAGGCTTGCCAACCAAGATGTCGCCACATAGATTACGTCATGCTTGTGCAACGCATGTGTTAGAATCTAGCGGAGATTTAAGAGCGGTGCAAGAGATGCTTGGGCATGCGAATTTGGCGACGACACAAATATATACCAAGCTAGATTTACAGCACCTTGCCAACGTTTACGATAAAACCCACCCAAGAGCAAAAAAGGTAAAAAAATAATGACGGAACAAACTTTTCGTGGCACAACTATTTTATGTGCAAAAAGAAACGGACAAATGGTTATTGGTGGTGACGGTCAGGTGACTTTAGGTCATATTGTCATGAAGGGAAATGCCCGTAAAGTTCGCCGATTATATAACGGTAAAATTATTTCAGGTTTTGCAGGAGCAACCGCAGATGCGTTTACTTTATTTGAACGTTTTGAAGGAAAATTGCAAACTCATAATGGACAGTTGATGCGTTCGGCTGTGGAAATGGCAAAAGACTGGCGTACTGATAGAGCGTTACGAAAATTAGAAGCAATGATGCTAGTCGCGGATGCAGATAATATGTTGTTGATTTCGGGAACGGGTGATGTGATTGAACCTGCTCATGATTTTATTGCAATCGGTTCGGGCGGCAGTTATGCTCACGCCGCCGCGCAGGCTTTAATGGACAATACCGAAATTTCGGCAAAAGACGTGGTTGAAAAATCACTTAACATAGCCGCAGATTTATGTATTTATACGAATCATAATCTAACCATTGAAATTATCGAGAAGTAAGTATGAGTGAACTAAAAAAGCCACAGGGTAAAGTTGAAAAATATTTTGAAGCTGTCTTATGGAACAGTCGTTTTGTGGTTGTTTTAGCGGTGGTTGCTAGCTTAGTGATGGCAATGGGCTTGTTTTATCTTACCACAGTTGAAGTCTATTTTACCTTGTCGCATTTGACGCACTATCATGAGCTACCAGATGCAGAAAGACTGGCACTAAAAGCATCAACCATTGCACATGTGATTGGTTCGGTAGATGGGTTTTTACTGGGTGTTATCATGTTGATTTTCGCTTTTGGTTTGTATGAATTGTTTATTTCAAAAATTGATGAAGCGGAAAAGGCTAATCATTCTAGTAAAATATTAGTGATCCATTCGCTGGATGATTTAAAAGATAAATTAGCAAAAGTGATTCTAATGATTTTGGTGGTGATGTTTTTTGAACAAGCGGTGTTTTTAAAGCCCGAAGGCCCGTTAGAACTTTTATATTATGCAACGGCAATTGCCTTGGTTGCACTGGCATTATTCTTTTCGTACAAGTCTTACGATAAGCATTAAATTCTATCTAAATTACCTTCTAAAACGTTATTTAAATACCCCCCTGGGCACTTTTTAATTGATTTTCAGCTAAAAAGTGCCCAGGGGGGTACTGAAATGCTATAAAACGGAATAATAACGGTTGTTATTTACCTGCTGGCTGTTAGAATATTGGGCTATTATTCGTTAAGGAGACACTTAACAACTGATTAAAATTCTGGCAACGCCAAGTTTTCAGC
>CAZQYD010000180.1:0-2548 GCA_964597465.1 uncultured Piscirickettsiaceae bacterium
GAACACCGGACTGTTAATCCGTATGTCGCTGGTTCGAGCCCAGCATCGGGAGCCACATTCTAAGCCTTAGTTTTAAGTTTTATCTTAACTAGGGCTTTTTTGTAAGTGCTTAAATCTTTAGACTTTTCTAAGCGATTACTAGGCACTTCTATTATGGTAACTTTGCTCGCCCCTCGCGACGATAGGTTAGGAACTCCGCCAGGCCCGGAAGGGAGCAACGGTACTTTCTGATTCGTGCGCCGAGATTAGGCGGGTTGAGTTGCCACCCTTTTTTTTAGAAATCTCTTAATCGCTAATAACGCGTGTTTATATAGCTAAGAAATTCTTGATTTTCAGTACGCATTCGTACTAATTCTAGATAGGATTCATTTTTTTGTGGATCTTTCATACCAAGCTCTTCGGGAAGAGCTTTGTTAGACATTCTTTCTTTTGCTCCAGGAATGGTAAAACCTTGATCTTGCAAAAGTGATTTTATTTCTAGCACACATTCAATATCAGAATGCTGATAGTATCGTCGTCCACGTCGTTTGCTAGGGTCAAGTTGTGGGAATACTTGCTCCCAGTAACGTAGCACGTGCGATTTAACACCGCACAGTTCACTTACTTCACCAATGGTAAAGTATTTTTTATCAGGTAGATCAATATCTAGCTGAATTTGAGAGTTTTGCTGATTGCTACGCTTTACCATGGTTGTCTATTTGTGCTCGTAATTTTTGACCAGGTCTAAATGTTACCACTCTACGAGCTGAAATAGGAACTTCTTCACCTGTTCGTGGATTTCTTCCTGGACGGGCGTCTTTATCTCTAAGTTCAAAATTGCCAAACCCAGATAATTTAACTTGCTCGCCTTTAATTAACACATTTGAAATTTCATTATAAAATTGTTCAACCATATCTTTTGATTCACGTTTATTAAAACCAAAGGTGTCGCTTAGGTTTTGTGCAAGGTTTGCTTTTGTTAGTGCCATTTTTATTTTCCCGTTTTATATTCGTACTTTAATTCTGCTGAAATTTTTTGTTTCGCTAATTCTATCAAATTTAACATTAACTTATCAATTTCTTCGTCTTGTAATGTTCGATCAATGGTTTGCATTTTAAAATTTAGAGCAACCGACTTTTGATTATCCTCTAAACCTTCGCCTTGATAAACGTCAAACACATCAATTGATTTTAAAATAGCATTATCTTCTGCATTCAATACATCTAATAATGCTTGAACTGGTACAGTTTTATCTAAAACAAATGCTAAATCACGTTGAACATCTGGATATTTAGAGATTACCGTTGCTGCTGGCACTTTCATTGTTAATATCGCATCTTGTGTAATATCAAACATAAATACTTTACCTGAGACCTTGGCATCCTTCACTAACGCGGGGTGCAACTGCCCTAATGAACCAATTTGTTGTCCATCCATCATGATTGCTGCCGATTGACCAGGGTGAAAAACATCAAACGCTTGAGCAACAAAAGTAACTTTTTCGGTTAGATGACACATTGCCAAAATAGCTTCTATCTGTGCTTTTAGGTCATAAAAATCAATTATTCTATTCTCTTCTGCCCAATTAGCCGCTGTTAAGTTACCGACCATTGCACCAGCAAGCATTGGTAGCTGAATTAGCTTGTCAATGGTCGCATCTTCGCTAATAAAAACTAAACCACTTTCAAATATTTTTAAATCTGGTTGTTGGCGATTTTGATTATATGAAATAGTATTTAACAAACTTGGGAACAATGAAGTTCTCATCGCTTTCATATCTTCTGAAATTGGATTTTTTAAACTAATTGCAGGCAAGAATGGCATAATTTTATTTTGAAAATCTTCATCAACAAAACTGTAAGTTATAACTTCTGAAAAGCCATGTGCTACCAGTTGTTTTTTAACAATATATAAATCTTGTTTGGTTTCAGCAATAATTGGCAGTCGCATCGGAGCAACCACCTCAACTTCAGGTAGATTGTTATAACCAAAAATACGCCCTACTTCTTCTATTAAGTCGGCTTCGATTGCGATATCATAGCGATAGCTCGGAGCAGTCATCCCCCAACCAGTTGCGTTTTTATTTATTTTAAAATTCAATCGAGAAAAAATTGTTTCGATTTCTTCATCCGCAATTTTAACCCCTAATAGTTTAACCACACGCTCTGGACGTAATTGAATTTCTTTTGGTTGATATAGTTTGGCTTCGTCAATCACAGAAACAACAGTTGATACATTACCACCAGCAATATCAATAAATAATTGCAAGGCTCTTTCTAATGCACGCTCTGGTAAAAAAGCATCAACACCGCGTTCAAAACGGTGCGATGAGTCCGTATGTAAACCATATTTTCTTGCTTCACCAGTAATCGCTAAGGGGTTAAAGTTGGCACATTCAAAAAACAGATTGTTGGTTGTATCAGAAACCGCTGTCGATAAACCACCCATCATACCTGCTAATGCAATAACGCCAGAGTCATCTGCAATCACTAACGAACTTTCTTGTAACGTCAATTCTTTATCATCAAGTGATACATAAACCTGCTCGGCAATTAAACGGTACGCCTG
>CAZQYD010000180.1:2558-3334 GCA_964597465.1 uncultured Piscirickettsiaceae bacterium
TGCCAAGGCAATCACTCCAGAGTCATCTGCAATAACGAGGGAACTTTCTTTTAATTTTAGCGTTTTATCGTCCAGCGAAACAAATTTCTCACCAGCATTCGCCATACGAACGATGACATTACCAGATAATTTATCTGCATCAAACGCATGCATTGGCTGTCCTAGCTCTATCAAAACGTAATTAGTTACATCAACAATAAAATCTTTAGGCGAAATTCCCGAACGCTCTAAACGCTGTTTCATCCATACAGGCGTTTGTGCATTAACATTATAATTTGAAACTTTACAGCCCAAATATTTAGGACAGTCACTTGATTCTTGAACGATGACTGCTTGAGAACACTCAACTGTTTTTTCAACCATGACTGTTTCAAAAGGTTGCGTGATTGCTAGACCACTAATCGCAGAAATATCCCGTGCAATGCCTTCTACACTCAAACAATCCGCACGGTTTGGTGTTAAGTCAACATCAATAATCGTGTCGTTTAAATCTAAGTAGTCACGAATATCTACACCAATTGGAGCATCAGCTGGTAGCACATGCAACCCGTCAACGCCATCATCCACGAGACCAATTTCCGTTGCACCACAAAGCATGCCATTAGAAGGCACGCCACGTAATTTTGCTTTTTTAATTTTAAAGTCACCTGGTAATACCGCTCCGACTTTTGCACAGCAAGCTAACATGCCTGCAACCACATTTTTTGCCCCGCAAACAATCTGTACAGGTTCACCTTCACCAACATCGACTTGAGTAACATTCAATTTGTCTGCAT
>CAZQYD010000181.1:0-3291 GCA_964597465.1 uncultured Piscirickettsiaceae bacterium
TCATATTTTTAACATAGTCGGCATGCCCTGGGCAATCTACGTGTGCGTAGTGACGACTTTCTGTCTCATATTCTACGTGAGAAGTTGAGATGGTGATTCCACGTTCTCTTTCTTCTGGTGCATTATCGATTGCAGCGAAATCTTTTACATCGCCACCGAATTTTTTACCTTGTACGATAGTTAATGCCGCTGTAAGAGTTGTTTTACCATGATCGACGTGACCAATAGTACCAACGTTTACGTGTGGCTTATTACGCTCAAACTTTTCCTTAGCCATTTTGCTAATTCCTTTTCTTTAACACCTCAAATCTGCTAAGACTTCAAGTGCCGTATTATTAAATAACAGTTAATTAAGAGCCTTTTTTGGCACTTGCAATAATTTCGTCCTGAACATTTTTCGGTGCATCTCTATACATACCAAACTCCATGCTATAGTTAGCACGACCCTGAGTTAATGAACGCATTTGATTTGAATAACCAAACATTTCAGATAAAGGTACTTCAGCTTTGATTGACTTGCCAGTAGGAATATCATCCATACTAGAAACCAAGCCACGACGCCTATTCAAATCACCAATAATATCACCCATGTATTCTTCAGGTGTAGTAACTTCAACATTCATAATCGGTTCAAGAATAACCGCCCCTGCTTCAGCAACACCATTTTTAATTGCCATTCCTGCCGCAACACTAAACGCCATCTCATTCGAGTCAACATCATGATATGAACCATCAATTAATTCAACCGAGACATCTACCATTGGGAAACCAGCAATAACACCGTTATCTAACTGAGCAAGTGCTCCTTTCTCAACGGCATTAATGTATTCACGAGGAACCGAACCACCGACAACACTATTGATAAATTCAAAACCTGTCCCGGCTTCTTCCTGTGGTTTCATTATGAAAACAACGTGACCATATTGACCACGACCACCAGACTGACGTACAAATTTACCATGCACTTCAACTTCTTTAGTAATCGTTTCACGGTATGATACTTGAGGAGCACCAACATTAGCTTCTACGCCAAACTCTCTTCTCATACGGTCAACAATAATGTCTAAATGAAGCTCTCCCATTCCAGAAATAATGGTTTGACCTGTTTCTTCATCAGAGTGCACTCTGAATGATGGATCTTCTGCCGCAAGCTTTTGTAACGCAATACCCATTTTTTCTTGGTCAGGTTTTGTTTTTGGCTCAATCGCAATAGAGATTACAGGATCTGGAAACTCCATTCTTTCCAAAATAATTTTATTATCAAGATCACAAAGCGTATCACCCGTTGTAGTATCTTTGAGACCTACCGCACAAGCAATATCACCCGCATAAACGCTTTTAATTTCTTCGCGAGAATTAGAATGCATTTGCAAT
This sequence comes from uncultured Piscirickettsiaceae bacterium, assembly GCA_964597465.1. Lineage (GTDB taxonomy): Bacteria > Pseudomonadota > Gammaproteobacteria > Thiomicrospirales > Thiomicrospiraceae > Hydrogenovibrio. Next base: position 1,375 of record CAZQYD010000181.1, read on the forward strand.
AAACGTCCTATTCTTTCTTTTTTCATTTTAACTGAATTATAAACAGGGCTACCTGCTGACAAGGTACCTGAATAAACCCTAAAGAAGGTTAACGTACCAACATAAGGATCGGTCATAATTTTAAAAGCTAATGAAGCAAAAGGAGCGTCATCGACAGACTCTCTAACCCCCGCTGAACCGTCTTCTAGTTCACCTTGAATAGCTGGCACTTCTTCTGGAGAAGGCATGTAATCAAGAACGGCATCAAGTAGCGTTTGAACACCTTTGTTTTTAAAAGCTGAACCACAAAACATTGGTACAATTTCTACCGCAATGGTGCGTTGACGAATCCCAGCCTTAATTTCGGCTTCAGAAAGTTCACCTTCTTCTAGGTACTTTTCCATCAGTCCATCATTTGCTTCTGCCGCCGCTTCAACCATCTTTTCATGCCATTCTTCAGCTTCATCTTGCATATCAGCAGGAATATCTTCATAGCGATACTCCATGCCCATATTTTCTTCTTCCCAGTAAATTGCTTTCATCTTAACAAGATCAACAATCCCTACAAAGTCCTCTTCCGCACCAATTGGTAACTGCATTGGTACAGGTATTGCACCTAAACGATCAATAACCATTTGATTTACATTTAAGAAATTCGCTCCAGCTCTGTCCATTTTATTAACAAACCCCATACGAGGAACACCGTATTTATCAGCTTGACGCCATACAGTCTCTGACTGAGGTTCAACACCAGATACTGAACAAAAACAAGTGACTGCACCATCAAGCACACGCAATGAACGTTCTACTTCGATCGTGAAGTCAACATGCCCTGGTGTATCAATAATATTAATACGATGCTCAGGATATTGTTTCGCCATCCCACTCCAGTGACAAGTTGTTGCCGCAGAGGTAATGGTTATTCCACGCTCTTGCTCTTGCTCCATCCAATCCATCGTTGCACCACCATCATGAACTTCTCCAATTTTGTGAGAAACACCTGTGTAATACAAAATACGTTCCGTTGTTGTTGTTTTACCTGCATCAATGTGCGCCATGATACCTATGTTGCGATATCTACTTAAAGGGGTTGTACGAGCCACTTTTATCAACCTTTTTTTAAAAACTCAAACCTAATATATTCAACAGGTTTGAGTATGCAAAAACCACTTAGCTCAAACTTAAGCAAAGTGGTCATAATAAATTCTAGAGTAAACAGGACTTAAAAAGCCCTGTAAACAGACTACCAACGAAAATGTGAGAATGCTTTGTTAGCTTCTGCCATTCTATGGGTATCTTCTTTTTTCTTGACCGCTGAACCACGATTCTCAAGAGCGTCTGACAACTCTCCTGCCAGTCGAAGCATCATGCCTTTTTCGCTACGCTTACGCGCCGCTTCAACCAACCAACGCATTGCTAAAGCTACTTTACGTTCTGCTCTAACTTCAACAGGAACTTGATAAGTAGCACCACCAACACGGCGTGATTTTACTTCAACCATTGGTCCGATATTGTCTAATGCTTCACGTAAAAGCATAGGGTGCTCGCCGCCTTTTTTTCTGTCTACAACAACATCTAATGCGTCATAGACAATCTTTTCAGCAACTGCTTTTTTTCCACTAACCATAATCATGTTAACGAATTTAGTTAATGTAGTATCACCAAACTTAGGATCTGGTAGTACTTGTCTTTTAGGTATTTCTCTTCTTCTTGCCATTCTTATCTCTTCCGGTATAAATTACACTTTTGTTTGTTGCAAAACGCATGTTTAAACAGTAAAACTATTGTTAAACTATTTAGGACGCTTCGCTCCGTACTTAGAACGACCTTGTTTACGACCATCAACACCAGCACAATCTAATGCGCCACGTACTGTATGGTAACGTACACCAGGTAAATCTTTTACACGACCACCACGGATTAATATAACCGAGTGTT
>CAZQYD010000182.1:0-2577 GCA_964597465.1 uncultured Piscirickettsiaceae bacterium
CGGTACAATTATTTGACCAAGCACACCAAGCACCAGATCACCCCATTCACCCTGCGATTCCAGAAACAGAGTACATTAAAACCTTGTTTTTTCGGGTTGGTAAGGCTTGGTAAAGGGTATATAGCTACCCCCCCCTGGGCACTTTTTAGGCAAAAAATGGTTAATTTGGCAGCTTTTGTTCGGTGCCGAACATTTCTTGGTAGTTTTCTCTTGGTTTAATCACAAAGGCTTGGTCGTCATCTACCATGATTTCTGCCGCTCTCGGGCGGGTGTTATAGTTTGAACTCATGGTAAAGCCATAGGCTCCCGATGACATGACGGCAAGATGGTCGCCTGCTTGTAGGTTTAACTCTCTGTCCTTTCCTAAAAAATCACCTGTTTCACACACCGGGCCGACTAAATCCCAGCTAGCTTGCATGCCATCTGTTCTAGGCGTGACGGGCTTTATTGTTTGGTAGGATTGATAGAGTGCGGGACGAATTAAATCATTCATTGCCGCGTCAATAATGGCAAAATTTTTGTGCTCGGTGGGTTTTAAGTATTCAACTTCTGTTAGCAGTACGCCAGCGTTACCAACAATCGCACGACCTGGTTCAATTAAAACTTCAATGTCCTCATCATCTAATTTAGCTAGAATTTGTTGGATGTAGGTTTTAATTTCAGGCGGTTGTTCATCATCATAAGTAATCCCAAGTCCGCCACCAATATCTAAATGATAAATTTTAATTCCCTGTTCTTGCAAGGTGTTTTTTAAAATTAATAACTTATCTAGGGCATCTATAAATGGGCGTGTTTCCGTTAATTGTGAACCAATATGACAGTCAATTCCTGTCACTTTTATATGAGATAACGCATTTGCTTTGGCGTAAAGTGCCGGTGCGGTATTGATATCAACACCAAACTTGTTATCTTTTAACCCCGTTGAAATATAAGGATGGGTTTTTGCATCAACGTCTGGGTTGACGCGAATAGAAATATGGGCAATTTTATTTAGTTTTTTAGCGACCGCTTGAATGCGATCTAGTTCAGGGTGAGACTCAATATTAAAACAGCGAATACCAACTTCTAATGCACGTTGAATTGCCGCGGATGTTTTAGCGACGCCAGAAAATACAACCTTTTTCATGTCTGCATCAGCAGTAATAACTCTTTCTAATTCGCCTTGCGAAACAATATCAAAACCAGAGCCTAGCTTAGCAAGTATGTTTAATACAGCGATGTTCGAGTTAGCCTTAACCGCAAAGCAAACTAAATGTGGCTGTGCACCAAATGCCTGATCAAACTCTGTCCATTTTTGTTGGATATGTTGGCGTGAATATACGAATAAAGGCGTACCATGTTGTTTTGCTAATGCTTCTAGGCTGATATTTTCAGCGTGAAGCGTGTTGTTTTGATAGTGAAAGCTCATGGTTTTCCTTTATAGTCTTGTTGTTTAGTTTGTTCACGTTGTTTTAATACGGCTTGTTGTTTTTGTTTTTTAATGGAGAGTTGTTTTTTTTGCTCCTCATTTGGCACATATAATGTAGATTTTTTCCCACAAGCAGATAACGATAAAATGGACGTTAGGCTAAAAATGAGTAAAATGAGAGTGTAAAAATTAAGCATGGCGAAGCACTGAGTAAATTAAAGTCGTCTATTTTAACAAATATAGTTTAAAAAGGTTTCTTCATGTCTGATGTTCGGCGTTTTTTACGCTACGATGTTTCTATTCCAATTTATATAAGGGAAGTTGAAGAGTTTGGTCTTGACTTGGCACACTTTCGCTCAGAAATTATCTCAGATGAAGAAGATGAACTTCTAAAAAATTTAGATTATGAAATTCAATATACACTAAAAAATAATGAACAGTTAAGCGCGGATGTTAGTGAATTAGTTTTTGCCATTGATTCGCAACTTGAATTTATGAACTACCTTGTAAGTTTATTGATAGAAAGAAAAAACCCCTCTGAACAAAGAGAATTTAACTATAAGGTCAGAGAATTTAAAAAAAGAAAAATTTCACACATGCTTGATGGCAGTAAGGTAAATACGTTAGTTGCAGGTGTCGAATCTCAAATACATAAACATATAACGGAGTTGTTGAATAGCATTGAGAACAGCATTGAGGGGAAGGTCTTTTTGTATGCTTGGAAAACACGAGAATTTTTTGATGAAAGAAAATATGTAAAAAATTTGTCTAAACTTGTTAAAAAGGATGTCGTCATTGCTGTGCTGCTTGACTTGTTAATTCAAAAATTAATTTTTTGGGAAAGAATCTATTTTCGATTGAAAGAAAAAAATGAAAATATTTCTAATCCTGAAAAGTGGCAAGTTTCACGAATTAATCTTTCTGCCGGTGGGCTAGGTTTATTTAGCCCGATACGATTTAGAAAGTTTAGCCGAGTAGATTTGTTTATGAAGGTCGGAAGGGATGTGTTGGTTGTTAGGGCAAAAACACTCATGTGTGTATTGGTGGAGGAAGATAAATATCGTATGGCAGTAGAATTTTATTTTTTAACCGTTGAAAAAGCAGCAGTGATAACACATTATTTACAAAGGCAAGAGTTATTAGAGGCAATGATGGCGGTTAAATTAGAT
>CAZQYD010000182.1:2587-3291 GCA_964597465.1 uncultured Piscirickettsiaceae bacterium
TTTAATTTCCGTTCACGAATTTCATTAAGCTTCCCCGCCCAGTTTGAAAAATAAAGATGAGATGTTTTCAGCATGCTTTGTAACTGATATAAAGTCAACCCTGGTCTCTCCAGTGCAAAACATACTATTTTAGTTAGTAGGTCAATGTGCTTTAAGCTCATGTAATCTGTTGGCGTAAAATAAGTTGCTTTGGTTAGGATGACCTTATTTATAATAGCCCTCCATTGTTCAGGGCTTCGCGAGAATTCTTTAAGAATAAAGTCGGGTAGACCGTTCTGTTGAAATAGAATCATATCTCGAATATGGTAGTTAGGTAAGATTTTACTTGCAATAGGGCGGTCATTTAACGCTAGACTATCTAGGAAAGCATGCTCCATTTCATGATTTGCACCTGACATATTCGTTTCCTTTTAAAACTTTAAATCTTCGCAAAGATTCAGTTCGTACTCTTGTATTTTATGCATTAAAAAATCTTGGCTGCTTCTATCAGGAAAATCAAAATTAATTGCAACACGTTCTTTATATTCCATTTCTAGACTTCGTAAATTGACAATGCTTCCGTCAAATTTTATGATTTTTTTATTTTCAGTGAAGCAAATAAAAACGTCAACCTTATCCCTTTTTTTAAAACGTTTAGAGAAGAGTAATGCAATACCACTAGCGCTAATGTTTGCATCCATTACTGGCCACTTTGATGGAAATTT
>CAZQYD010000183.1:0-3276 GCA_964597465.1 uncultured Piscirickettsiaceae bacterium
CGCAAAACTAGCTAAATCACCAACATCAAGATCAAGATCGTCCATATTTTCAATCGAGGTAGATTCTGAATGGGTATAAATAGTTTGTAATTTTTGCTCTAACGCATCATCAGATACTTTTAACAAACTGTGTGTAACATGCGCTTGCACTCGCTGTACTTCCACAATCGCTTCTATCGGCGTGGCTTCAGTTATCCAAATTTGTACCGATTGTTCGTTCTCTCTAATCGCAACTAGATTGTTTTTACGAGCAAACGAGAAGGGTAATTCTGAACTCATATATCTAAAATATCAAATTCTGAGTCGTTCACTAAAAACGGGTCAACAGGTTTAGATTTTTCTAATGCTTTTTTAGAAACATAAGGTTTGGCAGGTTCATTATTTTTCCACTGCTCTATACTAGGTAAATGAGGGCGTAAACCTTGAACCATTCCTGAATCTTTTTCTAGCATTTGTTCTTGAGCATGACGGATACGACTATATTTTTTTCTAGCATAGTAGTTACTCATTTTGTTATCACGAATAATAACAGGGCGTAAAAAAATCATTAAATTTACTTTTTCTCGTTTGGTTTGCTTAGAGGTAAATAAGCCACCTAAAAAAGGAATGTCACCTAAACCAGGTATTTTACTAACCACATCGGTTTCTCTTTCAGTCAATAAGCCACCTAATACAATAATATTACCGTCACCCACAATTACCTTAGTTTTAATTTGGCGTTTTGAGGTCTGCAAATCAACCGCATCACCTTTTGGCAACACATCAGACACCTCTTGATCAATTTCAAGAAAAACCTCATCGCCTTCATTAATTTGCGGTTTTACTTTTAATTTTAAACCGACATTTTTTCGCTCAACCGTACTAAAAGGGTTTGAACCACCCGAAGTTGAAGACGTATAAGAACCCGTAGTAAACGGTACTTCACGACCGACAATAATTTCTGCCTCTTCATTATCTAATGTCATGATAGATGGCGTAGCAAGAACATTTGAAGATGAATCAGAATTTAACGCACGCAATAACGCACCCCAACCCCTATTATCACCATAATGTTCACCAACAAACACACTTGAGCCTTTACCAAGCGTAGCTGCAGCATTCACTGCACCAGCTCCACCTGTTGCCGCCGCACCTAATAATGCTGGAATTGTCCCAGAAAAGTCAATCATGCCGACACCGTTTGGACCATTTAATGCCCATTCAACGCCCAATTGTGCGGCTTTGTCTTCAGACACTTCTACCAAAATGGCCTCAATCAACACTTGTGCACGGCGAATATCTAGTTGTTTAATGACATCTTTTAACGCACCCAAAACTTGTGGTGGAGCACTAATGATAACGGCATTTACCCGTTCATCTGCTTCAATACTAATGCTATCTTTTAAGGTTTTACTATCTATTTGAGTTACTTTTGCACTAGGTTTAGCACCATTTTTTACACCACTACTATTTTCGTCCGCACTATTTAATAAAGAACGGTTTGTCGATATTTTCTGCAATACTGGCACGAGGTCTTCTGCTTTTGCATAACGCAAATAAACCACCTGCACCCTACCTGCCGATTCAATAGGAATATCTAATTGCGAAATTAAACTAACGATGCCTTTTCTGGTTTTAGAATCACCCGACAAAACGATGTTGTTAGAGCGTTCATCAAAGTTTATTTTTAAATCCACCCCTGCGGTAGGTTTAGGTATAACCGATTTAATCGTTTTAACCATTTCTTCTGCTGAACCATGTCTTACTTTAAGTATTTCATAACCTGCGGCGGTATTTACATCGACTTTTCTAATTATTTTTTTTATGCGAGAAATGTTTTTAATACTATCTGTTACGATTAAATTATTACTTTCTTGCATCGCAACAAGGTGTCCTTCTCGTGCAACTAAGGGACGCAACACGGCAACTAATTTTGATGCCGAAACATTCCGAACTTCTACCACCTCTGTAATCCAACTATCTTTTTCTAAATTCTCACCCTTATAAGATATTCTATCTCTTGCTAAATTGGCAGGCACAATACTGATCGCATTTTCGCCAGGGATAGCAACATAGCCATGCACTCTTAAAATAGACATCAGCGTTTCATTTAAGCTTTTTGGCGACATTGCTTTAGGGGCAATAAGCGTTACTTTACCTTTTACGCGTTGATCAATAATATAGTTACGCCCCGTCAATTTGGCGACGGCTTCAATTACAACTTTAATATCTACATTTTTAAAGTTTTGATTTAACTCCACATTATTTGATTCATATTCCGTTTCAGCTTGGACAACGCCATTTAACCCAAAACTAACTGCAAATATTATTGCTAATTTTATTACCGTTTTTTTCATTTAATTTCCACTTAAATCGACAGAAACATTATGTTCCTGACCGTTTCTCTCTACTATTAGTTCAAATTGACTTTCTTTTAAAAAATCTTGCCATAACCTAGGGTTGCTAGCTAGCTGATTAATACTGCGACCATTGACATCAACTAACATATCGCCCTCTTTAAAGCCTACCGCTCTAAATAACTTTTTATCTGTTTTTGACCAAATTTTAACACCTGCCCAACGACCGTCTTTATTAACAGGCTTAAATTTAATAAATTTAGCGATTGACATGGGTGATTTTTTTAACGCTCTACCTATTTCATTTAGTGCACCGCTTTCTTCTTGAGATAAGTCCGCCGCATTCACTAACTGCTTTACAGCGTTACCATCTTTTTCTTGGGAATTCTCTTTAGTTAACAGTTTATTTTTACCGCCCACCAAGCTAAGCCGCTCGTGCACGCCTCGATTACTGATTACGATTTCTTCGGGGTAGACTTCTAACAAAACCACATTAGCAAGAATCTCTTCGCCTTCAAATACAACCAGTGTTTTATTTGATTGTTTAATTAAAGCAACGCCCTGCTCTCCCATGTCAATAATGCCAACAAGAGTTAAATTTAAACGGGTTTTTTTTACTTCATCGGTTTTAACTTTAGGTTTTTTCTTTACTTTAGTAACTACCTTATCAGGTTTACCAAACAGGTAAGATGATTTACCCTGTGCAACACTAGCATTAAACACGACATTTTTTGCTTGCAAAACAGGGCTAGAAGAATCATCTAAAAATTGCGTGGCAAGCTTACCCAAAACCCAACCAAGTAATAACAAAATAATAAATGATAAAAACAACATTATTTTTCGGTTACTAGAGAATAAAATCAAAAAAGATTTTAATTGTTGAGCCACTTGAGACAAAAGATTAAGCCTATTAATTTAAGAACAGTAATTGTAGCCGAAT
>CAZQYD010000184.1:0-3261 GCA_964597465.1 uncultured Piscirickettsiaceae bacterium
GACACTTTTTTCTCAGCCTAATTCTAACCTTAGTTATTAAGCGTTTCCTTAACAATTCTATTTAAGCAAGAAATGTAGGGGGCAATGTTGCCTATATTCTATAAAATACCGAATTTAACATAATATACATTATGCGAACATTGAGTGTTTTAAAATAAAGCCCGATTTGGGCTTTATTATAATTCTATTTGAGTTTTACTAAACTTTGAGATTAGCCGCCTATAATAAAAAATATCGGCACGATAGCTACACTCGCCATTAGTATCGGTATCCATGCTTTTTCTTGCTTGCCAATTAACCCAACGATTCCAGCAATCAGTGCCACGGCAGCACCAAGCCATGATAATGGTGGAAATATGAAGGCAAATATAATGGCGGCAACCCCGCCAACCATTCCTAGCGTAACCGCATTACCTGGATCGTAGGTTTTGGTATTTCGATGGTCATCAGGCATTGATTGTGACGAATGCAAACGACTGACAATATTTGATACATCAGAATCAGATAAATCATTCTGAGAAAGTTCTATATCTGTCATTCCTAAGGTAATTTTTTTGTTCTGAATTAAACTTTTAACAAGATCGTCCCATGTTGCATCTTCTGGTAAATTATCGACAATCTCTTTTGCCGCTTGTTTTATTGACATAATAATGGCTCCTCAACGATTAAAAATAATTAGCCTATTTTACCGCAATAAGATGCGAAGTATTTCCTTAATAAGTATTCAATTTTGACGTGTTTTGCATTATCATAAGGGTATTCTTGTTTTTATTTTTGTGGAGTCTCCTGCATGGCACTAATGCCTGGTTTACAGCTTAATATCGGTCAACAGTTGAAGCTGACACCGCAACTACAACAATCCATTAAAATTCTCCAATATTCGGCGTTGGAAGTGCAGCAAGCCATTTCAACCACCCTTGAATCAAACTTTATGTTGGAAGCAGATGAGGAGGAAGAGCAGCAAGAAACGGTTGAATCTATTGAGGAACTTTCGATAGTTGAAAAAACAACACTTACAACAGAAGACGAAATTAATCTTGAAAAAACAGATACCATTGCTGAAAAGATGGACATGGATTATGAGTGGGAAGATGTTTATAGCGACTATACCGCAAAAAGTTCAAAATCTAGTTCAGAGGACTATGCCCTACCTGAAACCTATACTGCCGCGGAAATTAGTTTAAGGGATAAGCTTTATTGGCAGTCGGATATTTACCAATGGCAAGATAATCAAGAAGTTATTGCTTCGTATATCATTGATAGTATAACGGATGAGGGTTTTTTAGAAAAAATGCTTGATGATATTTTGGTGGATGTTAATCAAAGCATTAAACATGATGTTACGCTGAAAGATTTACAGACTGTACTGTCAATTATCCAAGACTTTGAACCAATAGGTGTTGCGGCTCGTGACCTTTCTGAATGCCTTTGTTTGCAGTTAAGGGCATTGGAAAGTACGCCTTTATCAATCGCCGCTCTACGTATTATTACAGAACGATTTGAATTACTTACTACTAGAAATTATAAAAAACTTAAAAAAATTTTTAGCTTAAATGATGAGAAACTAACCCAGGTTGTTGAAATAATACAATCTTTAAATCCTCGACCAGGGCGCGCATTTTCATCAGACCAGTCTGAAATAATTATTCCGGATTTAAAGATGACACGAGAAAAAGATGGTTTTATTGTTTCATTAAATCAAAAGGCGTTCCCAAGGTTATCAATTAATTCAATGTACATTAATCTAACAGAATCTTCTCTGCCAAGCACTTCTGCTGATTCTAAAAAAATAAAAGAGCAACTGGTAGAAGCAAAAGGGCTGATTAAAAGTATTCAAAGCCGAGGCGAAACACTGTTAAGAGTTGGTCGTTTTATTATTGAAAAGCAGTCTGCATTTTTTGAAGAAGGTGAGAAAGCAATGCGGCCAATGGTGTTGGGAGATGTTGCTGAAGTGCTTGAACTTCATGAGTCGACAATATCACGAGCAACAAGTCAAAAATATATGCAAACACCGCGTGGTACCTTTGAGTTAAAATACTTTTTTTCGACGGGCTTAGCACAATATGGTAATAGTGAGCAGTCTGCTATTGCAATTAAATACCATATCAAACAGTTAATTGATAAAGAGGCTTGTAACAAGCCGTTAAGCGACAGTAAATTAATGAGATTATTAGAAGAACAAGATATTTCTGTGGCGAGAAGAACCATTGCTAAATATAGAGAAGCAATGAACATCCCCTCTTCTAGTACACGCAAACAATTAAACAAACGCATTTAGGTAAATTAGATCATGTTAAACACTAGACAACCCGTCGAACAATTTCAGCAAACATCACAACAATGGGAGCATGAGGCAAACTTTAAAGAGTATATGTCTGCTGTTAACCCAGCGATGCCAAAAATTGAGGTTGTTTCCTACCCCGCTTCACTTCATCAATCTGGTTCGACTAAAGTGATACCGTTTGATTTGTCAAAAGAGCTTGGCATTGATGGTATGGCGACAACTCCCAACCTACTCGCTAATTTTGTACGAATTTGTGCATCAGAAACATTAAAAACCACCGCAAATGCAACCTCTCAAATGTTTTATGTCATTAGCGGTTCGGGTAAAACCCAAATGGCGGAAGGTTCTATTGAGTGGAAAAAAGGCGATTTATTTACCTTGCCAGCGGTTGCGGATGCACTTCATACCGCCACAGAAGACGTGGCTTTTTACTGGGTTACCGATGCCCCGTTAATGGACTACTTAGGAGTGCAACCGAAAGAAAATAAGTTTAAACCTGTTTTATATACCAAAGAAAGATTATGTAAAGAGTTAGCAGAAGTCAAAATTTCTGCCGCAGGTTCGAATAGAACAGGGATTTTACTAGAAAACCCTAACTTTCCTAAAACAATGACCTTAACCCACACTCTTTGGGCTCTTTATAATGCTTTGCCAGCAGGCGTTAGCCAAAAAGCACATCGCCATAATTCGGTTGCTTTAGACTTTTGCGTGAAGGCTGGTGAAAACACCTATACTTTAATCAGTAAAAAAATCGATGCTGACGGTAATTTGATTAATCCAATCAAGGCAATGTGGACTGCTGGTAGTGCATTTGTTACGCCTCCAGGTTGGTGGCATTCTCACCACAATGATTCCGATGAAGATGCAATCGTATTACCTATTCAAGATGCTGGTTTGCTTATGAATATGCAGGTTTTAGACTTTCAATATATAAAATGAGGCGTAATAGCTAGCTATTACAACGAATTGCAGTGAAA
>CAZQYD010000185.1:0-3259 GCA_964597465.1 uncultured Piscirickettsiaceae bacterium
TGGTCAGAAATAAGTTCATCCAGCGTGTCAAAATAAGCACTAACCGCTTTTTCAATGATATAAGTTCTTGTTCTATCAAGTTCTTTAGAATAGCTATCTAAATCTGTTAATAATGTCTCATCTAGCCTAATATTGATTGCTTTTTTCATAATCGTCCCCGTGTCTCTATATGTAGATACAATATACCACAGGTCAGTTATATCTAAAACAAAAGACTCTGCAATTTACGGCGATAAACCGTAATTAATTCAGGTTGTTGTGATTGGTGTAGATTAAATATATCAATCAACGACTTTTGGGCAATTCCTTCTTTGTAATTTCTATCACTTGTAAACAGTTTTAACAGGCTTTGTATCGCTTGCTCTATTTGTCCGTTTAGCATTAGATAGGCGGATAATCCGTAGAGAGCTTCACTATCATTTTCGTTATCCGCTAGTTTTTGTTGAATGGTTTCTACATCACCTATTTCAGCAATAACTTGTGTATATTTGAATAGCGATAACAAAAACTTCCCATCGTCTGATTGCTTGGCTTCGTCGGGTAGTTTTTCGATTAGGTTTTGAGCCTTCTCAACATTACCTGTTTGAAAATACATTTTTGCTAAATCAAGATGCACATAAAAATTAGTGGAATCCGCTTTGGCGGCCTGTCCTAATAGTGATAGTGCTTCTGCCATCTCACCACTTGCAAACGCTTGTTGAGCTTGTTCTCGTAGTTGGTTTGAGGTGGGTTCGGTGGTTGTTTCGTCAGACATTTATTTTACCTTATCTTGCAATTCATAAATTAGATCAAGTGCTTGGCGTGGCGTAAGTTCATCGGCTTTTATATCAATAATCGCAGTTTTTAGTTCATCTAATATTGGGTCATGGTTTAAGCCGTAATTGTTGAACATGTCTTCTTGGACTTGCAAAGGCTCTGCTTCATTGTTTGATGCGGTTTCTAACCGTTGTAAATGGCGTTTTGCCATTGCTACCACGCTTGGTGGAACGCCAGCTAGTGAGGCGACTTGTAGCCCGTAACTTTGTGATGCCGCACCTTCTTCTATTTTGTGTAGAAAAATAATTTTTTCTTCGTGTTCCATGGCGGTTAGGTGGATGTTGACGGTGTTTGAATATTGCTCTGCTAAACTGGTTAATTCAAAATAATGGGTGGCAAATAGGCAGTAGGCTTTGATTTTTTCAGCCATTTGTTCGGCAATCGCCCAAGCCAACGACAAACCATCAAAGGTAGAGGTACCACGACCGACTTCGTCCATTAATATTAATGATTGTGTGGTGGCATGATGCAAAATATTAGCGGTTTCAGTCATTTCGACCATGAAAGTCGATCGCCCTGAAGTTAAGTCGTCAGATGCTCCGATACGGGTAAAAATTCGATCGACCGAACCAATTGAAGCGGCTTGTGCAGGTACGAAAGAACCAATATAAGCCATAATCACGATTAGGGCAGTTTGACGCATAAAGGTTGATTTACCGCCCATATTTGGGCCGGTAATAATCTGTAATTGGCGTTGTTGGTTAAAGGTAACATCGTTGGCAATAAAAGCGTTATCAGAAACCGCTTCAACCGTTAAATGTCTGCCTTGTTCAATGTGAATGCCTGCGGTTGTTTTTAAAGTTGGGCGGGTTAAATTTAAGTTAATCGCTTGATTAGCAAGGTTTACTAACACATCAATTTCAGCCATTGCGGCGGCCGTTTGTTGTAGCGGTTTTAGCTGTTCATTTAATTGTTCTAAAAGCTGTTGATAAAGTTCTTTTTCTCTTGCTAACGCCTTTTCATTGGCACTTAACACTTTATCTTCAAAGGTTTTTAATTCAGGAGTAATATAGCGTTCTTGAGCCTTTAAAGTTTGACGGCGTTGGTAGTCAAGCGGCACCTTGTCTGATTGCAACTTACTGACTTCAATATAATAGCCATGTACACGGTTATAGCCCACTTTTAGGGTGCTGATGCCTGTTCGTTCCTTTTCTCGTACCTCTAACGCAAGCAAATATTCGCCCGCTTCATTCTTTAAATTTCGTAGTTCATCAAGGGTTTCATCATAGCCTTCGGCAAACACGCCACCATCACGCATTAGCATCGGTGGCGACTCGACAATCGCGTATTTTAGCTGTGCAGACAATTGTGGATAACTCGTGAGTTGTTTTGCAAGCATTGTCCATTTTTCGCTATCAACCTTGGCTAAAATATCTTGTAAATCAGGGCATTGCAAAAGTGAATTACCAAGCTGTAATAAATCACGGGGGCGAGCAGAATAAAGTGCCACTCGGCTTAAAATTCTTTCTAAATCACCAATCGGTTTGAGTGCGATTTTAAAGTCATCAATAGCATGGTTTTTAATGCACGATTCAATCGCATCAAGGCGTAAATTTAAACGGTCAATATTGCGGAGTGGATTATTTAACCAACGATTCAATAATCGCCCACCCATGGCGGTAGCCGTTTTATCTAAAATAGCAAACAGGGTATTATTTTCGCCACCGCCAAGGTTAGCATCTAACTCCAAATTACGGCGACTAATAGCATCCAATACCAAACTATCATCGGTTTGATAGGTTTGTAAACTAAAAATATGCTCTAAATTATTCTGCAACATCGCCTGCGCATAATGAATAATCACCCCAGCGGCGGTGCTAATATTGGGTTTGTCTTCACAACCAAACGCCACCAAGTCTTGTGTAGCAAATAGATTGGTTAAACGAGTACGGCAAGCATCCACATCAAAATGCCAACTAGGATAGCGTACCCCCCCTGGGTACTTTTTAATCGTTTCTGGCAACTTATCAATGAATAAAGCATCGTCTGCCAACAAAAGCTCAGCAGGCTTTAACCTTTCTAACTCTGCTAATAACTGCTGTTCATCTTTTAATTCAGTCGCCTCAAATCTTGCCCCAGCCACATCTAAGGTCGCCAATCCAAAACCATTACCGTCGGAGGTAATCGCCGCCAATAAATTTTCTTGCCTATCTTCCAACAACGCATCTTCAACCAAAGTGCCTGGGGTAATCACCCGCACAACCTTGCGTTCAACCGGCCCTTTAGAAGTAGCTGGGTCGCCAACCTGCTCACAAATAGCGACCGACTCGCCCAACTTAACCAACTTCGCCAAATAACCATCAGCAGAATGATAAGGAATACCACACATCGGAATCGCATTACCGCCCGTTTTACCACGAGCGGTCAAGGTAATCTCTAACATCGCCGAAGCACGAACCGCATCATCCATAAACAACTCATAAAAATCACCCATGCGATAAAA
>CAZQYD010000186.1:0-3242 GCA_964597465.1 uncultured Piscirickettsiaceae bacterium
TACGCTGGCAACTAGAAGAACTAAGAATTTCACTCTTTGCACAACCGATGAAAACCCTAACGCCAATTTCAATCAAACGGCTTGAAAAATTATTTAGAGAAATTTAGAATTTAGATTAAAATGAAATTAAACGTAAGGATATTTAACTAACTATGAAAATTAAATTAACACTATCAATATTGTTCGCAACGGTTTTTTTATCAGCGTGTGGTTCAACTCAAAAAAAAATAGCCGAATTAGAGGTTTCCCCAACGGGATTGCAGGCGGTGGTTGCTAGCTCTGCGGATGGGGTGATTATCCCTGCGATTGAAAATTGGCAACAGGCGAGTACAAGCTTTTACTTGCAAACGGAACAGTTTTGTAAAAAACCAAGTTCGCCCGCATTAAAGCAGTTGCAAGCAGACTGGAAACATTTATCGTTAAAGTGGAATCAAACGATTATGTATGATTTCGGACCTTTACGAGATAACTTGTTTTCAGCTAAAGTAAATTTTGTTGAGTCCATGCGTCAACGTGGAAAAAATTATGATAAAACCGTAGCAAGTCGTTTAAATCAACGTTTAAACGATACCAAAAAACTTGATTCTGCTTATTTTGTCGGGCTTAATTTTAATTTGGTGGGTATGAGTGCCTTAGAGCAGATGGTTTTTTCGGACTTCACCACCCAAAAAACCGATACTGGTAGCATTGTTTCTAACTACCGCCAGCATCGAAGAAGCTGTGAATTGTTAGTTGGTTTGAGTCGTTTGAATAGCGACATTGCTGATTATGTATTAGATGGCTGGCATAAAAAATCACGTGGCAGTAAAAAATCTTATCGTGAATTATTTGCAAAAAATCAGTTAATCAATGGTGAAAAATCACTCACTAAACTGATTTTTTCAGTGCAAGATTATTTTAGATACATCAAACAACGTAAGCTAGAAGGGCGACTAGATGCCAAGCTATCAGCTATGACTTTTACCAACATGATTGCAGGACTTGAAGCGATTGAACAACTGTTTACAGGCAAAGGAAGTAATTTAAGTCTACAAAAATATTTACAAGCATCTGATAATAAATCAGTCGCAGACAGTTTTTTAAAAACCTTGCAGACAGCTAAAACACAAGCAAAATTAAAAGACAGAGAAGCAATGAAGCTAACCTATACTAAACTTATTAAAATGCTAGAAAAAGATATTCCAAAAGGGCTTGGTGTTGATTTTGGTATGAACTTTACCGATGGCGATTGAATTGGAATGAAGGTAAATATAAAAAAACCACCAATAAAAACAGCGGTTTTTTTATGCAAAGGTCTCGTCTAGAAAATAGGCGGCTTAATCGTTGCTATGTAGCGCCGCGTTTAAACCACTCCATGTTCCACCATCGGTGATGATTGCTTGCACAGAACCTGTTTGGCTATGGCGACGGAATAGTAGTTTTGATTGCCCAGAAAGTTCACGTGCTGAAACGATTGAGCCATCAGGCATTTTTACTTTAGTACCAGCGGTGATATATAGACCAGATTCAATAATACAGTCGTCACCTAGTGAAATTCCAAGTCCTGCATTTGCTCCTAATAGGTTACGTTTTCCCATTGAGATAACTTGCTTACCGCCACCTGAAAGCGTTCCCATGATAGAAGCACCGCCACCGATATCGGAGTTTTCACCAACCACAACGCTAGCACTGATACGACCTTCAACCATTGAGTTACCAAGCGTTCCTGCGTTGAAGTTGACAAACCCTTCGTGCATGACTGTCGTGCCAGGTGCTAAATGTGCGCCTAATCGTACTCGGTCAGCATTACCAATACGTACACCTTCTGGGATAACGTAGTCGGTCATACGTGGAAATTTATCCAGGCAAGTTACATTAAACTGGTGTTCAGAACCCGCAATCGCTTCACGCAATGTTTCAACGTCAGCAGGTAGCACAGGTCCAGCGGTTGTCCAAGCTACGTTTGTTAGTAAGCCAAACACGCCCTCAAGGTTGATTTCATTCGGTTTAACCGCACATTCTGAAAGCAGATGTAAACGCAGATAGGCATCTTCAGCAGAGGTTGGTGTATCATCAACAGAATTGATTTCCACGGTTACAAAATCACCTTTGATTAATCCTGCTTTTTCAGCCAAACAGCTGCGGCTGATTTGTTTGTTAGAACGAGGAAACCATACGTCAATGGTTGCACCTGTTTTTACGTCGCTGTAACGGTGTCCAATTCTTTTAATTGTCATAATGTGCCCTTTTATTTTAAATTTAAAGAAAACATTATACAGTATGAGACCTTTGCATAAATGGGGTGTGAATAAAAATTAGCCATTTTAATTTATGCATCCATTTATGCAAAGGTCTCAGTATACAGGGCTATGTCGTTATTTTGAGTATATGTTTTGGCAGAGTGCGGGAATTGCCTTGATAAATCGGGCAGTAGGGCGTTGATAAACTGAGTTTTCGACATTGATAATTCGTTTGTTTTTAACGGCTGAAATGCTTGAGTATTTTTGCCAGTCTTGTCGCCATTGTGTTTGTAGTTCTTGTCTTCCACCTAGTAGAATCATGTCTGGATTGTGGTTAATAACCGATTCAATACTTACTTCTGGAGCTGGTTGATTAATATGTTCGAATATATTTTTTGCACCGCATAGCTTAATCGCCTGGGAAATAAATTGATTTTTACCAACGGTATAAAGTGGTTTTTTCCATACTTGATAAAAGACTGTTTTAGGATTTTGGCGGGTTGGTTGTGCTGAAAGCTTATCGAGAATAACGGTGAGTTTGTTAGCTTCTCGATTGGCTATTTCAGAACGATTCGTTCGTTGCCCAATTTGTTTAATTTGTTTTGGAATATCTGACAGTTTGTTGACTTCGGTTCGCCAAATTTCAATGCCTAATTGTTCTAGCTTATTAATTTCTTTTGTCGTATCGCCAGATTGCCATGCAATAATTAGAGTGGGTTTTTGTTTTAAAATAGCTTCGATATTAATTGAATTATATTGCCCAACATTCGCAATCGATTTAGCTTGTTCTGGATAGTCAGAGTAGCTGACCACGCCAACTAATAAATCACCCGCACCTGCGGAAAAAATCATTTCTGTTAAGTGTGGTGCAAGTGAAATAATGCGAGGTTGTGGCTCTGAAAAAGAACAGGTAGAATTAACAAGTAACGTTAATGTAATGAGACTTTTACATAAATGGATGCACAAATTAAAAGTCAATTCCTTTTTGAGCCTTGATACCATCTTTGTAGGCATGTTTTTCAT
>CAZQYD010000187.1:0-3239 GCA_964597465.1 uncultured Piscirickettsiaceae bacterium
TTAACTGTTGACAAGTATTGAGAGGCTTCTAATGAACTGCTTAATCTTAACTTCAGCTACATAGCTAAGTGTCTTCCCAACACTCCTAAAAAACATTATACTAGGCACTGTTTATTCACTATCTAGACAAGAGAGATAACTAATGCGTCAGGCAGAAATCAAGCGTAATACTTTAGAGACCCAAATCAAGGTTACCGTGAACCTAGATGGAACAGGGAAAATAGACTTTAAAACTGGCGTGCCGTTTTTTGAGCATATGCTCGAACAAATTGCTAGACACGGTCTAATTGACCTAACGATACACGCGAATGGCGATACCCACATTGATGACCACCACACCGTGGAAGACATCGGAATTGCACTCGGCATGGCGTTAAAAGAAGCGGTTGGCGATAAAAAGGGCATCACACGATACGGACATGCTTATGTTCCGCTAGATGAGGCGTTATCGCGCGTGGTGATTGATTTATCTGGTCGCCCGGGGCTAGTATTTAATGCTAACTTTACTCGTCACAATATTGGCACATTCGAAACCGAACTGGTTGCTGAATTTTTTCAGGCATTTGTAAACCACTCACACTCAACAATACATATAGATTGCTTACGTGGTGAAAACGCTCACCATCAAGTTGAAACCATTTTTAAAGCATTTGGTAGAGCGATTCGCATGGCATTATCGACTGATGAAAGAATGGCAGACCAGTTACCTTCAACAAAAGGTGCTCTATAAACGATGAGCAAATTAATTACCGTTGTGGATTATGGAATGGGCAACCTCCGTTCGGTTGCTAAAGCGGCTGAACATGTTGCGGATAGTAATACTCAAATCATTGTCTCAAGCAAACCTGAAGACATTCGTGCCGCGGATGCCATCATTTTTCCAGGACAAGGTGCTGCAAAGTCTTGTATGGCGGCACTAAACAACACGGGAATGATTCACGCATTACACGAAGCGGCGGATGAAAAACCGTTCCTTGGAATTTGCATGGGATTACAAGTACTGATGCAAACCAGCGATGAAAATAATGGCACTGATTGCTTAGGTTTTTTAGAAGGGAGCGTGCAAAAAATCAACACCCAAGCCCACCCTGCACTAAAAATACCACATATGGGCTGGAATCAAATCAACCAAACCATTGACCATCCGCTTTGGCACAAC
Organism: uncultured Piscirickettsiaceae bacterium; assembly: GCA_964597465.1. Taxonomy (GTDB): domain Bacteria; phylum Pseudomonadota; class Gammaproteobacteria; order Thiomicrospirales; family Thiomicrospiraceae; genus Hydrogenovibrio. Next base: position 1,160 of record CAZQYD010000187.1, read on the forward strand.
ATTGAACAGGATGAACGCTTTTACTTTGTGCATAGTTATTATGTCGTGCCGAGCAATCTTGACATTTGTGCAGGAAAAACGACACATGGCGAAACTTTTACCTCTGCTATTGCAAAGGATAACTTATTTGCCATACAAGCACACCCTGAAAAAAGTGCGGATGCAGGGCTACAACTACTTAAAAACTTTATACACTGGAACGGAAAATAAACAATGTTATTAATTCCTGCAATAGACTTAAAAGACGGCGAATGCGTTAGGCTTCGCCAAGGAATAATGGAAGGGGCAACGGTTTTTTCTGGTGACATTGTTGCCATGGCAAAACGCTGGGTTGACCAAGGAGCAAGACGGTTACACATGGTTGATTTAAATGGTGCCTTCGAAGGAAAGCCCGTCAATCGTGATGCGGTTTTACAAGTTTGCAAAGCTTATCCAGACCTACCTGTACAAATCGGCGGTGGTATTCGTGACCTTGCAACCATCCAAGCTTATGTTGATGCGGGTGTTAGCTACTGTATTATTGGTACCAAAGCGGTACATAATCCAGAATTCGTAGCAGAAGCCTGCAAAGCCTTCCCTGGAAAGATCATGGTTGGTTTGGATGCCAAAGACGGCATGATCGCTATTAACGGCTGGGCGGAAGTAACCGACCACCACGTTATTGAACTAGGTAAACGGTTTGAAAACGATGGTGTTGAAGCAATTATTTATACCGACATAGGTCGTGACGGCATGATGCAAGGTGTCAATATAGAAGCGACACAAGAACTTGCTCAAGCACTTAGCATTCCCATTATTGCGTCTGGTGGCATTACCAATCTTGACGATATCCGCAATCTTGCAACCGTTGAAAAAGACGGCATAACAGGAGCAATTACGGGTAGGGCAATCTATGAAGGCAGTCTTGATTTTAAAGAAGGGCAAACCCTTTCAGACAAATTGGCAGAAGCATAACAATGGCATTAGCAAAACGTATTATTCCCTGTTTAGACATTGATGATGGACGTGTCGTCAAAGGTGTACAGTTTATTGACATTAAAGATGCGGGAAACCCGATAGAAGTCGCCAAACGTTACGATCAGCAAGGTGCTGACGAGATTGTTTTTTTAGACATAACCGCTACCGCACATGACCGTGAAACCATCGTACATGTAGTAGAAGAGGTTGCTAGCCAAGTTTTTATCCCGCTAACCGTTGGTGGAGGAATCCGTAGTGTTGATGATGTTAGAACCATGTTAAATGCAGGTGCGGACAAGGTAGCAATTAACTCTGCTGCCATATTCAACCCAGCATTTGTGCAGGAAGCCTGCACTATGTTTGGTTCACAATGTATTGTGGTAGCGATTGATGCTAAAAAAGTCAGCCTAAATGGCGACGAAAATAAATGGGAAATTTTTACCCACGGTGGCCGTAAAGAAACAGGTATTGATGCTATCGAATGGGCAACCAAAATGGCTCGCAATGGTGCAGGAGAACTCTTACTTACTAGCATGGACAGAGACGGCACCAAAAATGGTTTTGACCTTGAACTAACCCGCGCAGTTGCCGACGCGGTTAGCATTCCCGTTATCGCTTCGGGCGGTGTAGGCGAATTATCGCATCTAGTAGATGGTATAATAGAAGGACATGCAGAAGCAGTGCTAGCCGCTAGCATATTTCATTTTGGACAATATACTGTACAAGAAGCAAAACAACAGATGAAAGACAGCGGATTAGAGGTGAGATTATAACCATGCAACAAGAAATATTAACTGCCATTGACCAAATTTTAGAAGAGCGAAAGCAACAATCTCCTAACGAATCTTATGTTGCCAGTCTTTATGACAAAGGGCTAGAAAAAATCCTAAAAAAAGTCAGTGAAGAATCGACTGAAGTCATAATGGCAGCAAAAGATAAAGAACATGACGATAGCCAACCAAATAAAGAGCACTTAATTTATGAAGTTGCTGACTTATGGTTTCACACGATGGTGCTATTAGCACAACAAGGTTTAACATCACAAGATATTACTAGCGAACTAGAAAAAAGATTTGGGCTTTCTGGTCTAGTAGAGAAAGCGAATCGATAACCGCTTAAGGAA
>CAZQYD010000188.1:0-3212 GCA_964597465.1 uncultured Piscirickettsiaceae bacterium
ATATTTGGTAAGCAACGGTCCCATTACTAAAATAGAGGCACGCATTGTTTTCACCAAATCATAAGGTGCTTCTTTTGAGGTAAGGCAACTGGCATCTAGTTCGATATTTAGGTTTTCGTCAAACAAAACCTCAACGCCCATTGATGCTAATAATTGAATCGTAGTGGTCACATCCTTTAGGTGCGGAACATTCGATAAAACGGTTTTTGAATTCGCAAGCAAACAAGCCATTAAAATTGGCAACGCAGCATTTTTTGCACCGGACGTTCTTACTTTTCCAGACAGCTTACAAGGGCCTTTTATAACTAATTTATCCATGGATTAATTTGCCTCAGGAAGTTTGGTTTTAATTGAAAGTGCATGTAACTCCCCCGTCTCAAACTCAGTTTTAAACAGGTCATTTACCATACGATGACGTTGCACTGGAGATTTTCCAGCAAAAGATTGACTAACAACCTGGATAGAAAAATTACATTCTTCCCCGCTCATGGTTACTTTAGAATCATCAATGTTAGTTTGAATTCGATTACGGATTATTTCAGGAGACATAGTAATAAGGGTTCTTTTTTATTAAACTTAACTGCGTATTTTAACGCCTTTATATAATAAAATCAGATTTATCACGGTAATAAGAATAAAGAAAACAAAAGTGGCTAAAAAGCTAAACCAAATAGACACGTCTGATTGACCAAAAAAACCGTACCTAAAGCCATCTACCATGTAGAAGAAAGGATTAAAATGAGAAATAAATTGCCATATTTCAGGTAAACTTTTAATTGAATAAAACACCCCGCTCAAAAATGTTAGCGGTACGATTAAAAAGTTTTGAAATGCCGATAACTGATCATATTTATCCGAAATAATAGCTGCCGCAACCCCCATACTCCCCATTAAGGCAGAACCTAGCACCGCAAACAATATAATAATAAACGCATTAAAAATAGGCACGTCAAAAGCCAACCAACCAGCTAAAAACACGCCGACACCAACGGCTAAACCACGTATAACTGATGCGGCAACAAAAGCAATATAAAACTCAAACGGCGACAAGGGACTAAGCAATACAAAGCTTAGGTTGCCATATACTTTTGATTGAATCAAACTAGAAGAACTATTGGCAAATGCGTTTTGTAATACCGTCATCATCACCAAGCCTGGAATCAGAAATTGACTATAAGAAACACCAGGAAATGCGGTGATTTCAGAATTGACAACCTGTGCAAAAATTAATAAAAACAATAACGACGAAATAACGGGGGCAAAAATTGTCTGAATAGAGACCGAATAAAAACGTCGAACCTCCTTAACAAATAAAGCCCAGCAACCAACTGCATTAAAACTCATTCTTCTCTCCTACCAAGTCCAGAAATGCTTCTTCTAATGAAGCATCTCTGGTTGAAACGTCTTTCATTTCAATTTGGCAATCTAGTAACCATTGCATAAACTGATTAAGTGGCAAACTTCTTTCAATTTTAAACACCACTTCAGAAGAGGTTTGTTTTTCAATTCGAGCAATAAGTTGTTCAGAAAAAATTGATTTTTTCGTTTCCTCTAGCGACACTCGAACATAACGAAAAGCATGTCTAGAAACTAAATTTGAAACCTTATCAAGTGCTTTTAACTCACCTTTTTGTAAGATAGCAACCTTATCACACAAGGCTTCAGCTTCCTCCAAGTAATGAGTGGTTAAAATAATAGTATGCCCTTGTTGATGCAATTCTTTGGTAAACTCCCAAAGCGTTTTACGTAAATCGACATCCACTCCAGCGGTTGGCTCATCCAAGACAATGACATCTGGCTTATGAACCAATGCCATTGCAATCAACACCCTTCTTTTCATTCCGCCAGAAAGTTCATTGGTGATTGCATCTGCTTTATCGGTAAGCACTAATCTTTCTAGTAACTCATTAATCCAGTTACGTTGCTCTTTCCCAGTTAAACCAAAGTAACCAGACTGAATTTGCAATAGTTCTTTAATTGAAAAGAAAGGGTCTGAAATTAATTCTTGTGGCACTAGCCCTAGTGCTTTTCTAGCTTGTCTATAATTCTTAATCGTGTGGTGACCATTGACATAAATATCACCGCTAGATGGTGTGACTAAACCAGACATTGCGTTAATTAAAGTTGACTTTCCTGCTCCATTGGGACCAAGCAAACCAAAAAACGTACCCTGTTCGACATTGAACGATATTTCATTTAATGCATTTAGTTTTTTATAATTTTTAGAAACCTGCTGAAAGGAAACTGCATTTTTAGGGTTAAGATTAAACATTTACTATTTCAAATTAATAAGCTTTTTAAGGCCGTATAGTTCAATCAACAACAACAAATGGGCAGGCAATCCCACATAAACCAAATCGTTATAAACAGTTTGTAAATGTAGTAAAAATGCTAAACAACTACTGTCTGCATGATGGATTTGGCGACAATCAACTTCGGACACTTGTTTATCGATATACAAAGCCGAATGTTTATTAAAATTAGTTAGAACTTTTCCAACTGAATGAATGTTAATTGTGCCATCTAATATCAATTTATTATCTTCAATTGAGAAATAAAAACTATTCAAGTTTATTCTCCTACACTTTTTAAGGCATTATTCATATTAATAATAACTTGATCCATGCCTTTTTTAGAAATTTCAGAAGCAAAGGTTTTACGATAATTTACTAACAAACTCACATTTTCCACTGAAAAATCATAGATGTACCATTTTTGGTCTTTCTTGCTTTGAAATAAACGATAGATAACATCCACCTTAGTACCATTTTTCAATGTAGCTTCTGTCACGATTGAGCTACGTCCTTTTCGTTTTGAAATATTCTTAATAACTTCAATTTCTGCCACATTTAGTTTGATTAAACTACGAGAATATGAATTGATAATGGTGTCCGTAAATGCTTGAACAAAACTATCTTTCTGTTGTTGCGACATTTTTTTCCATTTTTTACCAACGACATAACGGGACATTTTATAGGTATCAACGTAAGGTAAAATATAGTTACGACCAAACTCCTCCGCTTTGCTTGGCTCTGCTACAAAGAGCGCCTGTTTGGTCGAAAGTTCTTTTAAAATTCCACTGGTCAACTCTTGTATTAAGTCCATCGGATTAGACTGATTTACTTCTGCTTTAGCAACTTGAGAAAATAAGGTAAAGACAACAAATAAACTTATTATCATTTTTTTATATGACATTATTTTTTCTCCTCAGA
>CAZQYD010000189.1:0-3197 GCA_964597465.1 uncultured Piscirickettsiaceae bacterium
AAATTAAAATGGCTAAATTTCACCTTCTTTCACCTAAAAAAACACGCAATAGCAAACTATTACGCTTATTTTTTAGGCAAAATAAGGCAAAATTTATCTCATTTTTATTCACACCCCATTTATGCAAAGGTCTCAGTAAATAACATCCATGCAATTCCATCAGCCGATTCCATTAAGCCTTTATGTCCACTATCCTTGGTGTATTGAGAAATGTCCTTATTGCGATTTTAACTCACATACACTTAAAAAAGGCAACCAAGAAGACGCTTACATTGATGCGTTGATTACGCAGCTTGAGCAGACTTTGCCAGCAGTTTGGGGGCGTCCAATTCAGAGCATCTTCTTTGGTGGTGGTACGCCTAGTTTAATGTCGGAAGAATCTTTACACGATTTTTTATCTCGTGCTAGGGCGTTGTTAGGCTTTCAACCGAGTATTGAAATTACCCTTGAGGCAAATCCTGGTACGGTTGATTTTAATAAGTTTAAAGGCTTTCGTGAAGCTGGTGTAAACCGCTTATCAATGGGAGTACAAAGCTTTGATGACGAAAAACTGCAAGCTTTAGGTAGAATCCATTCCGCTGATGAGGCTTATATTGCTGCTGAAAAAGCCAAAGAAGCGGGCTTTGATAATTTTAATTTAGACTTAATGTTTGCCCTACCAAATCAGAGTTTAGATGAGGCGTTGTTTGATATTAAAACGGCGATTGAATTAGCTCCACCACACTTATCCCATTACCAATTAACTCTTGAACCCAACACGCCGTTTTATAAAAATCCGCCTGTTTTGCCTGAAGATGATTTAGCTTGGGACATGCAGAGCTTATGTAAAAAAGAACTGGCTTCAGCGGGTTACGTGAACTATGAGGTTTCTGCTTATTCACAAAAAAATCATCAGTGTTTACACAATCTAAACTATTGGCAGTTTGGCGACTACATCGGCTTGGGTGCAGGTGCACATGGCAAGATTACCGACCCGCCAAATGGCAAGGTAATGCGAACCCAAATGCCTGCTTCACCTGGCGGCTACATTCAAATGATTGAGAGTAATAAATTTGGTCGAACTGAGCGGGTGAACGAAAATGAAATTGTGTTTGAGTTTATGTTGAATGCGCTTCGGCTAGCCGATGGGTTTAAGCTTGAATTATTTTACTTACGAACAGGGCTTGAGATTAGCGTTATCTCCGATAAACTAACGGAACTTGAGACCAAAGGCTGGGCAACTATTTCCGCAAGTCATTTGCTGCTAACGCTACAGGGAAAGACCTTTTTGAATGATGTTTTAGAGGTGTTTATAGATGAAACCTTTGTATAAAAAAGGATTCGCACTGGCGATTATTCTCCCAATTTTAATCTTAATCAGTGTATGGACTGGAATTAAGATTACTGATTTCAACCAGTATAAAGCGAATGTTGAGCAACAATTTTTCGAACAGATGGGGCATAAACTACAAATTAATGGGGAAATTTTAGTCAACCCTTTTCCGTTTAAAATTAGCCTAACGGATTTGCTGATTGAAAATAAGAAAGGATTTTCAACAGACACGTTTGCCAAAGTTTCTGCCATTCATGTTAGCTTATCAAGCTGGCAATTATTTGTGCATCAAAAAGTGGTCATTGAGGAACTTTTTATTGAAAAAGCAGATTTGTTTTTAGAAACCAATCCGCAGCAAGATTCCAACTGGAAAGCCTTTCAAAACCTTGCCAAGCTGGCATCTCAACCGCATTGGAAGCTAGGACATTTACTACTGAAAAACACCCGTATTCATTGGCAAAATACGGAGGGGTTACAACGTTGGGACTTGACGAATTTCAACTTAACAGCGGTTAATTTGTCAGCCAACCAACGTTTTCATTTCATTACTGATTTTAAATTTACTACCCTGCAAAATGAAACCATTTACGTTGCTGAATTAGCCAGCCAACTACAAGTCAACCAAGCCCTTAACCATTTTCAATTTGCTGATTGGCATGGCGTGTTGCGAATTGTGTTGCCTGCTTCATATAACCTAGCGGAAACTCATTTAAAAACCCATGGTACTGCCTTAGACTTGAATTTAAAGCACCAAAGCCTTTCAGTCCTCAACGCCCAATTTAACTCAAAAAAAGGTAAATTCACAACCAGCTTTGATGTCATTTTCTCTAGCGATTTTCTAAGTAATGGTAACCTTATAGGCACTGAAATTAATCTTAAAGAATGGTTTAAATATTTTAATATTTCATTGCCAGATACCGTTAAAAACCCGCTATTCACACCCGCTTACGTTGAACTAAACTGGCAACAAAATGCTGAGCGTTTAGTCATTAACAACATCGTACTAAACTGGGCTGAAAGTTTGCTAAAAGGACAGCTAATTGTTAACGAATCCTCAAAAATAGATTTTAATATTCAAGTGAATAAAGTTAATTTAGATAACTATCTGCCCTTCGCACTACCCGTCAAATTTTTACGCAAACGCCAGCTTGAAGGTCGCTTTAAAATTGGACAACTACAAGTTTGGGGCATGACCTTTAGTGAGTTGGACACTCGTTTGTTCTCCACTGGTGGAAGAATTCAGCTAGCACCGTTTGACAGCAAACTATATGGTGGTAGCCTAAGTTCGAAGCTAAACTTAGATATAACGGGCAACACGCCAAGTTTTCAATGGCTAGGAAAAGTAAAACAGGTAAATCTCAAACCATTTTTGTCTGATGGTTGGCAATATGAACTAATGACGGGGAAATATACAGGGCAATTTAGGCTAGCATCACAAGGCACTCGCCGTCAAGATTGGAAAAAGAATATGCAGGGAAACTTTAGTGCCAATATCCAAGCAGGGAGCTATCAAGGAAAGAGCCTTTATAAAACCCTACTCAATAAAAAATCGCTACCAGAAGACAGTACCTCATTCGATTCTTTGACACTAACTGGCAAGATTGATAAAGGCATCTTTAAAGCTAAGAAGATGAATATTAAAGCGAGTAAGTTTACCGCAATTGGAACAGGAACCTACGATATTTATCAGAACAAAATAAACGCTAATCTTTACACTCAGTTCCAAGATTTACGGAACGAAAATCCAATTAAAATACAAGGGAAAGCTTCCAAAGCTAGCTGGAAATAAATAATAGGTTAAAATTGACATAAAACAGAATCATTAGCTAATAGAGACCTTTGCATAAATGGATGCACAAATTAAAATGGCTAAATTTCACCTTCT
>CAZQYD010000190.1:0-893 GCA_964597465.1 uncultured Piscirickettsiaceae bacterium
GAAAATATAGGCACTTTTTACCAGTATAAAATAATCTTAGTTTTTAAGCGATTCCTTAAGCGGCTTCTTAATCTGCTAGAAAAAATATTAACATTACCTACTTTGCTTTATCCATATAGTGTGTGACCTTCTTCTGAAAAGGTCTTACACTATATTCCTAATTTCAATCGACTGAATGATTGCGGGTGGAGGAGTGGTGATTAACTCTTCTTTAGGAGGAGCGAATTCTGTTAAGTTAATGCCTTTTACCGCATCTTTGTATTCGTTCATATTAGGGATTCTCCCAAGAATGGCGGAAAGTACCACTACGGGTGTGGATGCTAGTAATGATTCACCTTTTTTGCGATCCGAGTCTTCTACTACTCGTCCTTGAAAAAGTCGTGTTGAAGTGGCTAATACGGTATCACCTTTTTCAGCTTTTTCTTGATTACCCATGCATAAATTACAGCCAGGGCGTTCAAGATACATTATATTTTCATATTCTGTTCGTGCCGCACCTTTGGGAAGTTCATCATTAAATTCAAAACCAGAATATTTTTTAAGTAACTCCCAATCACCATCGGCTTTTAATTCATCGATAATATTATAGGTAGGGGCAGCAACAATAAGCGGAGCATTAAACGAAATACTGCCATTTTTGGCTTCTAGGTTTTTAAACATTTGAGCAATTATTTGTAAATCGCCTTTGTGAACCATGCATGAGCCAACAAACCCTAAATCAACCGTTTTGTGACCTTCGTAAAAAGAAATTGGTCTAATCACATCGTGGGTGTAGCGTTTAGATATGTCTTCATTATTAACATCTGGGTCGGCAATCATCGGTTCATTAATTTGGTCTAGATCGACAACGACTTCGGCAAAATATTTTGCGTTATTGTCAGGTCTTAGCCCTG
>CAZQYD010000190.1:903-3169 GCA_964597465.1 uncultured Piscirickettsiaceae bacterium
TGGTTTTTCGCCAGATTGAATTTCTGCAATGCGTTTATCTGCGATTTCGATTAAACCTTGCAGAACATTGGCATGATTTTCCATGCCCTTGTTAATCATAATTTGAATTCTGCTTTTCGCTATTTCTAAAGATTCAATTAATTTATCGTCTTGAGAAATGTTGATTGAAGCTTTTGCCTTCATTTCAGCTGTCCAGTCGGTAAAGGTGAAGGCTTGGTCTGCAAGCAGGGTGCCAATGTGTACTTCAATAACGCGTCCTTGGAAAACATTATCACCAAATTGATTGAGCATTTGTAGTTGAGTAGCATGCACTACATCACGAAAATCCATGTAGCTTTTCATTTTGCCTTTGAAAGTAACCTTAACCGACTCTGGAATTGGCATTGAAGCTTCACCCGTAGCAAGTGCGAGGGCAACGGTTCCAGAATCTGCTCCAAACGCCACGCCTTTAGACATTCTTGTGTGCGAGTCTCCACCAATGATAATAGCCCACTCGTCAACGGTAATATCATTTAATACTTTATGAATAACATCGGTCATCGCATGATAAGATTCTTTGGGGTCTCTGGCAGTAATTAAACCAAAGTTATTCATGAAGTTCATAAGCTTAGGGATATTAGCCAGTGCTTTGTTATCCCAAACCGACGCGGTATGACAGCCTGATTGATAGGCTCCATCCACACTTGGCGAAATCACGGTTGCCGCCATTGATTCAAGTTCTTGAGAGGTCATTAAGCCTGTGGTATCTTGTGAACCAACGATATTTACTTTTATCAACACATCAGAACCTGCGTGTAGTGCGGTTTTCGAAACTACACCAACTGCATTATTGTTGAATATTTTTTCAACCGCTGTTAGTCCTTGACCTTCGTGAGAGATTTCTTTTGAAGGTGCAAATACAAGCGGTGCTTCTACGCCAATCGTTTTAGCGGCAAAAGTCTGTAATTTTTTACCAAATACAGTGGCGTAAGAGCCACCAGCTTTCATAAATTCGACTTTTTGAGGGGTAAACGAGGCGGAAATATCAACCAGTTCTTTATCGCCGTTGTAGAGTTTCTTTTCTTTGGTATTAATGGTAAGAACCGTACCCGTTTCTACCGAATAAGTTTGTTCAAGAATTGCGTCGCCATTTTCGTTAAGCACGGGTTTACCATCGGTACCTAGTTTTTTTACCCAATTTTTCAAGTTTATCCCGATACCGCCCGTTACATCAACCGTGGTCAAAAAGATGGGGGATATACCATTAGTACCGGCAACAATCGGTGCAAAATTGACGAATGGCACATACGGACTGGCTTGGCTACCTGTCCATAAGGCAACATTATTGACTCCAGACATACGAGAAGAGCCAACCCCCATCGTGCCTTTTTCAGCAATCAACATTACTTTTTTATCAGGATGTTGTTTTTGAAGTTCTTGTATTTTAGCTTGTGCTTCTAGGGTTATCATGCACTGACCGTGCAACTCTCTATCTGAACGAGAGTGTGCTTGATTTCCTGGAGAAAGTAAATCGGTAGAAATATCACCTTCTGCAGCAATATAAGTAACCACATCGATTTTTTCATCGATTTCTGGAAGGTTTGTAAAGAAGTCTGCTTTTGCGTAGCTTTCTAAAATGTCTTTGGCAATCTTATTGCCGTTTTTATAAGCTTCTTCAAGCCGTTTCGTATCCGCATCGTATAGATATACTTGCGTTTTTAATACCTCAGCAGCTGGTTTGGCTATTTTGTCGTCATCAGATAAAGACAAATCAAGTAGCACCTTAACAGAAGGACCACCTTTCATATGCGAGAGTAACTCTAAAGCAAACTTTGGAGAAATCTCTTCTAAGATCTCTTCACCGAGAATAATTTCTTTTAGAAATTTAGCTTTTTCTCCTGCCGCACTGGTCGTGCCTGGTAGCGTATTATAGATAAAAAATTGTAGGGAATCCGTACGGTCTTTATTGTTGGTGTCTTTAATTTGGGTAATTATTTCTGATAGTAATTCGGCACTATCAATAGGTTTTGGATGTAAGCCAAGCTCTTTCTGGCGGGTTTTTATCTCTTCCATGTATTCTGAATATAAGCTCATTTAAATCTTTTTCCTCTTAGGAGCTAGTTATGTTACTAGTTTATATATAAATTGTTATGTGGGCGGTATTTTACCATGAGGGGGATATGTTGGTTGTTTTTTTGATTGTATGAAGGGTTTATAAGGTTTGTAGGTGAGATTTAAAATCTAAAAAATGAACCAGTGGAAATCTGCGGTAGGGATATCCGCGCCA
>CAZQYD010000191.1:0-3149 GCA_964597465.1 uncultured Piscirickettsiaceae bacterium
CACGAAGATATCGAATACCCGTGTTTTTGGTAATTGGATCAACACAGAAGTCACAAATTCCCTTATTGAATCGTCCCTCTTATTGGCGGGAGTCGCCTGGGCCGCCTGGGCCTGTTTCATGTTTTGGTCCGGCATACGAATTTGCAATGATAATGGAAACTGAATTACGCAAACGCAAAATTCGTCCTCAAGTACCGATGACATTTGTTACCGCAGAACCTTATATTGGTCATTTAGGACTAGATGGAGTGGGAGACTCTAAAGGTCTAATGGAATCTGAAATGCGTAACCGACATATTAGTTGGATCTGTAACGCAAAAGTGACCAAAATTGAAGACGGCATGATGTATGTTGATGAACATAACCGCAAAGGTGAAGTGATTGAACAGCATGAACTACCTTTTGGTTACTCCATGATGCTTCCAGCCTTTAAAGGTTCTAGGTTTTTACAAGAATTAGTTGAAAAAGAAAACATGGGCGGCCCTTTAGTGAACCCTCGTGGTTTTGTTAAGGTTGACAAACATAGTCGTAACCCAGCATTTAAAAATATTTATTCACTAGGGGTAGGGATTGCTATTCCGCCTATTGATACGAAATGTCCCGTCATGTGTGGCACACCAAAGACAGGGTTAATGATTGAATCAATGGTAACCGCTATTGCCCATAATATTAAAGCAGAACTTGATGGTAAAGAACCTTATGAACAGGCGACTTGGAACACGGTTTGCCTCGCAGATATGGGTGATACGGGTGCTGCATTTGTAGCCTTACCGCAAATTCCACCACGAAACTTAACTTGGGCTAAAAAAGGTAAATGGGTACATTACGCAAAAATAGCATTTGAAAAATACTTTATTCGTAACATGAAAGCAGGGAATTCAGAACCTATTTATCAAAAATATGTGATGAAAATGCTAGGAATTACAAGATTAAAGTCAGACACCAAAGATTAATTTTCTTTATACATAAAAAATACTGAAAAACTTAAAAAGCCCTCTCTTTAGAGGGTTTTTTTGTTTTATAATCCTTGCTAATTTTTGAACTAATTGGTTTCATATGTTTAAACAACCCTTTGAATTATTGCTAGGCTATCGCTATACACGGGCGAAAAGGCGTAATGGTTTTATCTCCTTTATTTCCCTCTCATCAATCATTGGTATTGCACTAGGCGTTTTTGCACTGATTACGGTGTTATCGGTGATGAACGGCTTTCAACAAGAACTACGTGACCGCATTCTTGGCATGACCTCACACATGACACTTTCTGAGCAAATGGAAACGCTAGAGGATTGGCAGCCACTCTATCAACAAGTCAAAACTATTAAGCATGTTACGGGCGCCGCACCAAACGTAATGGGGCAAGGAATGTTGTCGTATGGCGAAAAAGTAAAAGGGGTCGCTATTCGTGGTGTACTACCAGAGTATGAGCCAGAAGTTGCCGATATTGGCTCTAAAATGGTGGCAGGTAGCTTAGATGATTTAAAGAAAAAAGAGTATAACGTTATTATTGGAGTTGAACTTGCCAATGCTCTAGGGGTTTCTATTGGTGATAAAATCATGATGATTTCGCCTCAAGTCTCAACGTCTATCATTGGTGTTATGCCAAGAACCAAACGTTTTACCTTAGTCGGATTATTTGAAGCGGGGATGTTCGAATATGACAGCGGTTTAGCAATAGTGCATATGGATGATGCACAAAAACTCTTCAAAATGAAAAAAAACATTACCGCTTTGCAACTGAAACTGGATGACATGTTTGAAACCAATGCCGTACGATTATCGATTGGTGAAGAAGTTGAAAAAGTACTCTATACACGTGACTGGACGCAGCAACACGCCAATTTTTTCAAAGCTATTCAAATGGAAAAAAGAATGGTGTTCATCTTTCTAACATTAATTATTATGGTCGCAGCATTTAACATCGTTTCGACAATGGTGATGGTGGTAACAGATAAGCAAAAAGACATAGCAGTGTTGAGAACTATTGGAGCAACGCCGCTAAGTATTCAAATTATTTTTATCATTCAAGGGTTAATTATAGGCATTATTGGCTCGGTTGCTGGCGGTATTTTAGGCGTGATAGCGTCATTAAACATTGACGTGATTGTGCCATTTTTTGAAAGCCTATTTGGTTTTAAGTTTTTTCCTGCTGATATTTACTACATTAGTAATATTCCTTCCGACCTACACTGGGGTGATGTTTGGCTAGTTTCTGGAATCGCTTTTATAATGACCTTAGTTGCGACATTATACCCTGCAAAAAAAGCATCTCAGATAGAACCTGCGGAGGCGTTGCGCTATGATTAATCATGATGAAAATTACCATGAAAGTACCATTTTACAAGCTTACCAAGTTACTCGCACCTTTAAAGATGGCAAATTAAAAACGCCCGTTATTAAGGGGATAGACTTCCTATTGTCAAAAAGCGAAACTATCGCAATAACGGGAGCATCAGGCTCTGGTAAAACCACGCTATTACAATTATTAGCAGGACTTGACCAGCCAACCGCAGGAACGGTTGAACTAATGGGTAAAGACTTTTCAAAATTAAAAGATACCAAACGTGGAAAATTGCGCAATCAACATATGGGGTTCGTTTACCAATTTCATTTTTTGTTGCCTGAATTATCAGCACTAGAAAACGTCATGCTGCCTTTACGAGTAAGACGAACAGCGGCAGGCGTAGCGGAACAAAAAGCCAAACAAATCTTAGACAAAGTTGGCTTATCACACCGAACCCATCATAAACCCTCTGAACTATCAGGTGGCGAAAGACAACGAGTTGCCATTGCCAGAGCGTTAATTACCGAGCCAGCTTGTGTGCTTGCCGATGAACCAACGGGCAACCTTGACGACAACTCCGCAAAACAAGTGTTTGATTTAATGCTGACACTAAACGAAGAAATGGATACAGGGTTGCTAGTGGTAACTCACGATATGACTCTTGCTAAAAAAATGCAAAAACAATGTCACCTTGTTGAAGGGTTGTTTGAGTAACTAAAATATCATAACTATGGACTATTTTAAATTGAAGATAAGGCAAACCACCGTGCCTGACGATTGCTCTATGTTTTACGGGAATTTTGAAAGGAAAGTGCCATAATGGCGGAGAAGAGCCCAGAAAATTTGAAAAAGAAAGTTTAAGGGC
>CAZQYD010000192.1:0-3146 GCA_964597465.1 uncultured Piscirickettsiaceae bacterium
AGATGCTCATTAGTTTAGCCTCACCCTTGGATCAAAGAAGGTGTAGGAAATATCGGTTAGAATTAGTCCTAAAATATAAAGTACCGAGCCTAAAAACACCATCGCTTTAACGATTGAGAAATCTTGAGCACCAATTGCATCAATGGTATAGCTACCTAATCCAGGAATTCCAAAGAATGATTCCATAATCAATGAGCCCATAAATAAACTAGGAATCACCACTACCACGCCAGTTAAAATTGGTAACATGCCGTTGCTGAGCACATGCCCAAACAGAACTTTTATTTCTGATAAGCCTTTGGCACGTGCGGTACGGACATAGTCTTGATTAATTTCTTCGAGGAAAATACTGCGATACCATCTAACCCCTGCCCCAATGCCTGAAAATACGCCAATGGCAATCGGTAGAATAATAAATTTCAGCCCTTCCCAACCTGTTGTAAAACCTGAAATCGGTACCCAATGAAGTATTTTACTGAATAGTACTTGCCCTGCAATAATGTAAAACAGACCTGAAATAGACATTATGGCTACGGCAATCATCATGGTAACGGAATCTAGCCTTGAGCCTCGAAATAGCACTATCAGTAGTGCAAGTGAAATATTGGTGATAATTCCGATTATAAACGTCGGTAAGGCAATGGAAAGACTGGGGATTATTCTATCTGCAATATCTGCTGAAATTTTTCTCCCTGCATCAGAAACCCCAAAATCGAATAGAAATAATTTGATAGATTCTTGTACAAATAAGGTGTCGGTAACAGTATCTATTGTGTTATCGGCTTCCAGATTTAGAAATAGAGGCTTATCATAGCCGTGAGATTTTTTCCATTCTAAAATAACCTCTGGACTGGTTTGTTTTGCTCCTAATTGTGCTCTTGCCATATCGTCGGTGGTGTTGACGACAAAGAACAGCGAAAAGGTAATAAAGTTGACTCCTATCAAAATAGGAATCGCCAACAAAACACGTCTAACAATATAGGCAAACATTATTTAATCACCGCCTGTTGTTTGTTTCGGTAGGCTTTTAGTAATGGGTAAATTGACAATAAAATAATCGCTAGTAATAACCAAATCGGCCAGGTAATCGGTTTATTCCATGCAGCGATTGCGTTACTTCTTGCTTGTGCATCTATACGTTTGTATTTTAAGGTATTATTAGCTAAAGGATTGAGCCATACATTATGATACCAGTGGTGTTTTAACACTAATTCTTTTGGGTAGAACCCAAAACTCCAAGGAGAATCTTGACGGGCTATTTCAACCATTTGATTAATTATTTGTTGTCTTGCTGGTGAGTTTGACATTTCTTTTACTTGTTTAAATAGTTGATTGTACTTAGGATTATCATAGTTAGCACTATTAATTCCCGCACCGTTGGTATTGATGGTGGCATTTTCTCCCGCCAGTAAAAACAGGAAGTTTTCGGGATCGGGATAGTCCGCATTCCAACCAAAGCTAAAGATTTGTACCTGTGCGGTTCTGACCTTGTCTTGAAAACGATTGTAGTCGGTGGCGCGAATAATTAATTCAATATTGAGTTTTTTAAATTGTTTTCGATACCAGTTTAAAATCGCCTTACTATCTGGGCCTGTTAGTGCGGTATCAAAATTAAGCACTAGCTGTTTGCCGTCTTTATCCACGCCATTTTCATAGCCAGCTTCTGCTAGTAGTTTTTTTGCTTCAACAATACTTTTTCGTTCGGCACGGTTATTTTTCCAATTATAAACAAACGAATTAATACCCTCTTCACCCGTTAAACTACCAAATATACCATTCGGAATGGGGCTGTGCCCTGCTACTCCTCTGCCATTTAAAAATATTGAAATATATTCTTCTTGGTTAATCACAATACTTAACGCTTGGCGGAGTTTTTGTTGTGATTCAGAGTAGCCACCAACCACCGAATCAACCATATTAAAACCTAGGTAAAATATACTGGGTTCAACCACGCTAATATGTGATATTTTTTTATCTAACATTTGCTTGGTTAAATTCATATCACCGCCTGTAAAGGAAATTGCTTGGTCAAATGAACTAGATGAAACGCCAGAGGCATCGTAAAAGCCTTGCAAAAATTTATTCCAAGCAGGCACACTTTCATTTTCGCGTGAGTAGATAATCTCCTTAATGAAGGGTAACGGTTTTCCTGCATCTTTTAGTAGATGTTTGGCGATGTTATCTGAGGCTTCGCTGGGGTAAAACCCGTGGTTATAATTGGGATTGGCGGTTAATCTTATGACTTTATTAGGGATATGTTCAATCATTTGATACGCTCCTGTACCAACGGGAAAAGTATCGAGAGAAATGTTTTTGTCTTTTAAAACTCTTTGGTCATAAAAAGCAACCGCTTCCCAAGGAATCGGGGCAAAAAAGTTCATACTTAACCAATAAACGAATTGCGGGTAGATGCCTTTAATCGTAATACTAAACTCGGTATCGGATAGTTTTTTAACACCTATAATGTTATGGTTTTTTAACTGGTAATCTTCTTTTAAATCAAACTCTTTTGAGGTGTTAGTTGAATAGTTTTCTAAGCCAACAATAAACTGATTCATACTGGTTAAAATTGGCGATTTGTTACGTTTGACGGCCATGCGTTTAATCGCATAAATATAATCATCGACGATTAACTTTCTAGTCGCTTTTGAATTAAAATCAATTGGTGATTTTATATCTGCAACCGCTTTATTGGTTAAATCATGAAATAAAAACTTCCCGTCTCTAGTTTTCGCAAACGCTGGGTGAGGCTGATAATAAATATTCCCTTTTATTTTAAAAGTATAACGAGTGTAAGCGGCATCACTTGTGTTGGCAATAATTTGTTTATCGGCACTCAAATATTCTTTTTCAGGCATCTTAGCGAGGGTAAGCGGTTCCAGTTGATAAGGAACTTTTAAATAACTATATTGCAGAAGCGGCTCATAAATCTGGCTATTAAACGTCCACTCATTTTCGCTGTAAGAAACCACAGGGTCAAGATGCTTCGGGCGTGAGGAAAAGGCGGTAAATAAGATGTCTTTACTCTGTAAACCGTCCTCATGTGGATTATTCCAAACTTGCGAGCAAGCAGATAAAAGAATCAGTAAAAAAGTAGCAATAAATAAACGTAAAAATAACATGGGTGCATTTTAACCTAAAAAAAA
>CAZQYD010000193.1:0-3126 GCA_964597465.1 uncultured Piscirickettsiaceae bacterium
GCAAGTATTTTATCCATCTGTATTAAAAACCTTATGCCCACATAAAAACTTTAACTTTTAAAATAGACAGGGAAAAAAAATGAAAAGAAGAGATTTAATTAAACTTGCTGGCGGCGTGGCTGTTGCAGGAACTGGAATAAGCACATTAACGGCTTGCGGAAACTCAGCCCCTAACATTAAAAGAAAAAAAGAGGGCGTGCAACGAGTTGTTGTTATTGGTGCGGGTTCAGGTGGTATTGCAACCGCTCAAGCGATTAAAAAAACAGCACCAGAGATAGAGGTTATTATTGTAGAAAAAAATACTGACTATACAACCTGCTATGCTAGTAACTGGGTTTTTAATGACACTGTTACGATTGAAGATATCACTTTTGACTATAAAACGCTACAAACAAAGCACAACATTAGCGTTTTACAAGGCGAGGCAACTGGCATTGATGCTGAAAATAAAATTATTCATATTAAAGATACAGATTCTTTAGAGTATGACCGCTTAGTAGTTTCCCCAGGAATTTCTTTCCGCTGGGATGATATTGAAGGTTTAGATGAGTCAACAACTGAAGTTATTCCACACGCTTGGAAAGCTGGTAAACAAACCGAAATTCTAAAACAACAAATCGATGCTATGCCTGATGATGGTACATTTGTTATGCGTGCTCCAACGACACCATTCCGTTGCCCTCCCGGACCTTATGAAAGAGTTAGCCTAGTCGCTAATTATTTCAAAAAGAACAAACCAAATGCAAAAATTATTATTTTAGATGCAAAAAATAAGTTTTCTAAAATGAAAAAATTTAAAAAAGGTTGGGCGACTAATTACGGCTACGGCACTGATGATAGTATGATTGAATGGATTTCATTGGATGATGGCGGTGAAGTTAAATCAATTGACCCTAAAACAAAAGTCATCACCACGACTGAAGGGAAAAAAATTAAAGCCGATGTAATTAATTACATTCCAACTCAAAAAGCTAGTGTAACCGCTGAAAAAATGGGCTTAGTTGATCAAACTGGCTGGTGTCCTATCCATGCTAGTACCTTTGAATCAAAATTGGTTGCTAATGTTCATGTACTAGGTGATGCAAGTATGTCTTCTACCCCAAAATCTGCTTTCTCAGCAGGTACGCAAGCAACGGTTTGTGGCGCGGCAATTGTAGATTTATTAAAAGGCAAAGAGCCTAATGCTAGCCCTATGATTTTTAACCAGTGCTTCTCTTTAATCGCTTATGACTATGGCATCTCTGTACTTGGTGCTTACCAAGTTGTCGATAATAAAGTCAAAAAAACAGGCGGAGGTCTCTTCCCCGTCGATGGTAAATATGCTCAAGAAGCTGATTCCGCTAGAGCTTGGTATGACAATATCACGGCGACATTGTTTAAATAAAAAAACAATTCCCTGGTCCTATTTTAGGGTTAGGGGATTATTTATAATTGGGGTCAGATCTCCAAATACAAATACTTATCTAACAAAAACCAACCTTAAACTTACGCCCTTTAATTTTACTTTGATTTAATCGACTAGACGCATTGCGTGCTTGGTCAAAACTAATTGCCACATAACTTGAACGCTCGGCAATATCAATTTGTCCGATATATTTACCTTCAATATTCGCGGTTTTAGTTAACGCCCCCAATATATCACCTTTACGAATTTTATCTTTTCTGCCGCCTGATATATAAAGCGTAACAAACTCTGGTTTTCTTGGGATAATGCGATTATTTGGCAAACTATCAATCGATTCATATTCAAATACTTGATCTAACTTCTGACCTAACTTGCCCAGTTTAAAACGCTCTTTTTCAGTGAAAATGGTCAAGGAAACGCCCTCTAAACCTGCTCGACCTGTACGACCAATACGATGCACATAGGTATCTTGCTCTCTTGGTAGTTCATAGTTAATTACCGCTGGCAGGGCTTCAATATCCAATCCACGGGCGGCGACATCGGTTGCCACTAAGAAATTCGCACTCTTATGTTTAAACTGAATCAATACTTGCTCTCTTTCTCGTTGTTCCATATCACCGTGTAGAGATAAACAACTATAACCTTTGTCTTGTAGATATTGATAAACTTCGGCAACTAGCTTTTTAGTATTGCAAAAAATCATCGCTTGTGAAAAGTCATTCGCACTGATTAAACGAACCAAAGCGGGTAACTTATCATTATGTTGACAAATATAAAACTGTTGGTCAATCACCGCTCTAGCATGATGAGATTCAACAATTATCTCCTGTGGTTCATTTTGATACTGCTCACTTATTTCAACAATATCATCAGGAAAAGTTGCGGAAAACAACATTGTTTGTCGTTGTGCAGGTAAAAACTTAATCACGTCAGAAATCTGTTCTTTAAAACCCATCTCTAACATTCTATCAGCTTCATCTAGCACCAAGGTTTGTGCCTTGCTTAAATCCAAGTGTTGTTTTTGTAATAAGTCATACAACCGACCAGGTGTACCGACCACTACATGACTACCATGCGATAACGATTTAATTTGTGTGCCTATCGACACGCCACCGCACAACACGGTAATTTTAAGATTCTCTTTATATTTCGCCAAGCGGCGTAACTCTTCCGCCACCTGCGAACTCAATTCACGGGTTGGACAAACGACCAGAGCTTGCACCGAAGTGTCTAACGAATTCACATTATCCAATAACGGTATTCCAAAGGCAGCGGTCTTGCCACTCCCCGTTTTGGCTTGGGCAATTAAATCCTCACCATTCAAAGCAAACGGTAACGCCTCCGCTTGAATAGCGGTCATTTCTTCATACCCCATTAAAACTAAATTTTTAAGTTGAGCAGGAGCAATATTTAAAGAAGCAAAAGATAGAGAGGGCATAAAAAACCAGTTATTTTAGTATTAGAGATATATAGCACCCCCCTGGGTACTTTTTAATGGTTTTTCCACTAAAAAGTGCCCAGGGGGGTATGCATTGAGTGATTAAAAAGAGATTTAAAGGAGCAATTATGCCTCAATAATCTCATAGTCATGGGTCATTTCAGCTGTTTTTTCAAGCATCTTAGACACAGAACAATACTTATCCGCAGACAGTTCAACCGCACGAGCAACTTTCTTCTCGTTTAAGTCGGTACCTATAACCACAAACTTTAAATGTATTTTT
>CAZQYD010000194.1:0-3123 GCA_964597465.1 uncultured Piscirickettsiaceae bacterium
TCTCTATGTTAAAATACGCTACAAATTTATAGAGGGAACATCAAAATGACACAAGACGAATTAAAAAAACAAGTTGCAGTAGAAGCCATTAAATATGTAGAGGCGGATACAATTATCGGCGTAGGAACAGGTTCAACCGCTAATTTTTTCATTGACGAATTAGCAAAAATAAAGTCAACAATCGAAGGTACGGTTGCCAGTTCAGAAGCAACTGCCGAGCGTTTAAAAGGACACGGCATTCCCGTCTTTGAACTAAACGAAGTTCCTGAAATATCAGTCTATATTGATGGTGCTGACGAAGCGGACGGTGGATTACACCTTATTAAAGGCGGCGGTGGAGCATTAACCCGTGAAAAAATTGTCTTAGCAGTTGCTAAAAAATTCGTTTGTATTGCGGATGACAGTAAAAAAGTATCTGTACTGGGTAAATTCCCTTTACCAATTGAAGTCATTCCAATGGCAAGAAGCTATGTTGCCAGAGAAATTATCAAACGCATCGGTGGCGAGCCAGTTTATCGTGATCAATTTGTCACCGATAATGGCAATATTATTTTAGACATTCATGGTTTAGAAATCACCGATCCAGTTGCCCTAGAAAATGAACTAAACAGTATTGTTGGTGTGGTAACCAATGGTTTATTTGCGGTAAGAAATGCTGATATTTTCTTATGCGGAAGCCAAAATGGCGTTGAAGTTATTGAATCAAAATAATTTTTAGAGTATTTAATTCCACATGAAACAAAAAAAATCTTTGACCAGTCAGTTTTTTGGGATTTTAGTCGTTGCCTTATTAGGTACGTTAATTTATCTGACCGTTTTTTCAGACGGTTTAGGCAAAGCTCCCGCACTAAAAATTGGTGAAACACATCTCGACAAACCTTTAAAGCCCGTGCTGGTTAATTTCTGGGCAACGTCTTGTCCTGGTTGCATTGCTGAAATGCCACATCTTGCTAAAATAAAAAATAAATTTGGTGATAAATTTGAAATTATTGCGGTTGCAATGGATTATGACCCTACTGAACAGGTGACTAAATTTATTGCAAAAAACAACTACCCTTTTACCTTCATTAAAGATGAAACAGGAAAAATTGCCGAAGCTTTCGGCGGTGTTTTACTCACCCCAACCAGTTTTTTAATTGCCCCTAACGGCAATATCATTTATCAAAAAATTGGCGAAGTCGATTTTGAGATTGTTGAACAAAAAGTTCGCAATATGACCTTTGACCTATAAACTTCTACCCTTAAACCTTCGGAGAGCTTATGACTAAGAACAACGCCCTTTTTGCCGCCGCCAAAAAACACATTCCAGGCGGTGTAAACTCACCCGTTCGTGCATTTAATGGTGTCGGTGGCGAGCCTGTATTTTTTAAACAAGCGAAAGGTGCTTATTTGATTGATGCCGAAGGCAAACAGTATATCGACTACGTGGCATCTTGGGGACCGGCTATTTTAGGGCACGCTCATCCAGAAGTCATTTCAGCGGTACAAAAACAAGCTGAGTTAGGTTTAAGTTTTGGTGCTCCAACCGAAATTGAGACACAAATGGCTGACAAGATTTGTGAACTAATTCCAAGCATCGACATGGTTCGTATGGTCAGTTCTGGAACAGAAGCAACCATGACCGCAATTCGTTTGGCACGTGGTTATACTGGGCGAGATAAAATTATTAAATTTGAAGGTTGCTACCATGGGCATTCCGATTCATTATTAGTTAAGGCGGGCTCTGGAGCGTTAACATTAGGCGTACCGTCCTCCCCAGGCATTCCAAAAGCACTAGCAGAATTAACCATTACCCTAACCCACAATAATGCCGAAGAAGTCCGCACGGTGTTTGAAGAAATAGGTGATGAAATCGCCTGTATTATCGTTGAACCTATTGCAGGAAACATGAACTGTATTCCACCAGAAAATGGCTTTCTTGAAACGCTAAGAGAAGTTTGCGACAAACACGGTACGGTATTGATTTTTGACGAAGTAATGTGTGGATTTAGAGCTGGTTTAACGGGTGCACAGGGTCGTTACAATGTAACCCCAGACCTAACCACCTTTGGAAAAGTCATCGGTGGCGGCATGCCTGTTGGCTCATTTGGCGGTAAAAAAGAAATCATGAACCACATTGCTCCACTAGGCGACGTTTACCAAGCGGGTACGCTTTCAGGTAACCCCATCGCAATGGTAGCAGGACTAAAAACACTTGAACTTATCAGCCAAGATGATTTTTACAAAAAACTTGAAATCAAAGCAACTAAATTACTAAACGGCTTACAACAAGCCGCAGATGACGCAGGAATTGCCTTCACCACCAACCAGGTCGGGGCGATGTTCGGCTTCTTCTTTAATACTGAAAAAAACATCAGCCGTTTTGCACAAGTTAGCCAAGGCAATATGGAGCAATTCAAAAAATTCTATCATGGCATGTTAAATGAAGGCGTTTATCTTGCACCATCTGCCTATGAAGCAGGCTTTATGTCTTTAGCTCATACAGACTTAGACATTGAAAATACCATTGAAGCCGCTAAAAAAGTAATGGCAGGACTATAAAATAAACAAATACCACTATCATTGATTTTTATTAGAAATACTCTTATAATGAACGCGGTACTTTATTAACTATTTGAAGGATTCAAAATGAAAAACACATTTAAATTATTAATCGCTGGTAGTGCATTAGCACTTTCACTTAACACGGTTGCTGTTCAAGCAGACCAAGCAAAAGGGCTTAATGTAATGGTCACTTCTGCTGATACGCAGACTCAATTAATGGCAATGGTTTTATCATTACAAACCATTAAAAAGCACGATAAAAAAATCAACATGGTACTATGTGGTCCAGCAGGAAAATTGGCTTTAAAAGATACGGTTACCGAAAAGCTTAAACCTCAAAACGTCTCTCCAACCATGCTAATGCAAAAAATCATGAAATTGGGTGCAAATGTTACCGTTTGTCCACTTTACTTGCCTAATGCGAACAAAACCAATGCGGATCTTATTGCAGGGATTAGTGTTGCTAAACCACCTAAGATTGCGGGTAAATTATTAAATAAAAACTTTAAAAATCTAACTTATTAAGCAATTACTTAAGGAAACGCTTAACAACTAAGATTATTTTATACTGGTAAAAAG
>CAZQYD010000195.1:0-3087 GCA_964597465.1 uncultured Piscirickettsiaceae bacterium
CAGCGCAAATAGCGACACTTTTTTCTCAGCCTAATTCTAACCTTAGTTATTAAGCGTCTCCTTAAAGGGCTCTTTTGATAAATCCAGCTAAAAAGTACCCAGGGGGGTACCCCCCTGGGTACTTTTTAGCTGAAAAATGATGAAAATAGCTTAATTATTCAAATAAAGCGTCTGAGAACTCTTTTGCTTTGAATGTTTGTAGGTCTTCTATGGATTCCCCTACGCCGATGAAACGGACGGGGATGGCGGTTGTTTCGGCTAGTGCGTAGATGATGCCGCCTTTTGCTGTGCCGTCTAGTTTGGTGATGGTGAGTCCAGTGAGTCCGACGGCTTCGTTAAATTGTTGAACTTGGTTGATGGCATTTTGCCCTGTGCCTGCGTCGATGACTAGCATGATTTCATGGGGTGCGGTGTCGTCAATTTTTTGAATGACGCGTTTTACTTTTTTGAGTTCTTCCATTAGGTTAGACTGGGTGTGGAGTCTGCCAGCGGTGTCGGCGATTAGTACGTCTATATTTTTGGCGGCGGCGGATTGAATAGCGTCGTAAATAACCGCGGCGGAATCTGCTCCTGTACTTTGCGCGACGACGGGAATGTGGTTGCGTTCGCCCCATGTTTGTAGTTGTTCAACGGCGGCGGCACGGAAGGTGTCTCCTGCGGCGAGCATGACTTTTTTACCATCATCTTGAAACTTTTTGGCGAGCTTGCCAATGGTGGTGGTTTTTCCTACGCCATTGATGCCGACCATTAGAATAACATAGGGTATTTTTTGTCCGTTTTGGTGTTCTGGAATCAGTGGTTTTTCAATGGGTGCTAGAATTTCGGTGAGTTGATTCTTTAGCGTAGCAATCAATCGTTCAGGGTCTTTTAAATCTTTACGTTTCACTTGGTCCGTTAAGTTATCAATCACTTTTTCTGTCACGTCAATGCCGATATCGGCGGTGAGCAGTATCGTTTCAATGTCTTCGAGAAGGGTTTCGTCAATTTCTTTTTTACCCAGAATAAGGTGCCCTAAAGAATCGGTAAAGCCTGTTCTAGTTTTGCTTAATCCTGATTTTAGGTTGCCGAATAAAGAGGTCTTTGCCTTCTGTGGTATCTCTTCTGGGGTTTTCTTTGCTTTATTTTTTTTTAAGAAACCGAACATCTCTTTTCCTTTGCGATGATTTTAAGATATTATAGTCGAATTCGTTTTTAATTAAGAGATTCCATATGTTAAAAAGAACAGTTTTGATGTTTTCGATGCTAGTAGTCAGCGTGGGCTATTCTGGTTGTGCTCAGGTACCGAAAACTACTAGCCTGCAAGTTAGTTCAACTAACGTTATTCACTCTGCGAATACGCAGGGTGTGTCGCAGTTTGAATTGGCGAATGGTCTAAAAATAATAGTCAAACAAGACCATCGTGCGCCAGTGGTCATGCATCAAGTATGGTATAAAGTGGGTTCTAATTATGAACATAATGGCATTACTGGTGTTTCTCATATGTTAGAACATATGATGTTTAAAGGAACTGAGTCGGTTAAAGTCGGTGAGTTTTCAAAACGAGTTTCAAGAATGGGCGGGCAAGAAAATGCTTTTACCAGCTCGGATTACACGGCTTATTTTCAAGTGGTTGGTAAACAGCATCTTGAAAGTGTGATGAAGTTAGAAGCGGATAGAATGCGAAATTTATTATTAGATGATGCAGAATTTCAAACAGAAAGAGATGTTGTAACGGAAGAAAGAAAACAGCGAACCGATGATAATCCAAGCAGTAAATTATATGAACAATTTAATGCGGTGGCTTTTTTGAACAGCCCTGAACGAATTCCTGTCATCGGTTGGATGCAAGATATTCGAAATTGGAAACTATCAGATTTACAGGCTTGGTATGAACGTTGGTATGCGCCTAATAATGCAATTTTAGTGGTCGTCGGTGATGTTGACCCGATGGAAGTAAAAAGATACGCTGAAAAATATTACGGTGTTCATCAGCCAAGTGAAATTGTTTCTCCAAAACCACAGCTAGAGATTCCACAAATAGGTAAAAGACAGATTACGATTAAGGGAGCAACGAAGTTACCGTCTGTGATTATGGGCTTTCATGTGCCAACATTAGTGACGGCAACCGATGAGGCGGGTAGGAGAGAGGCATATGCGTTAGATGTTTTGGCGGATATTTTGGATGGCGATGATTCTGCTAGATTAACTAAATCCTTAGTACGCGGTTCTAAAAAATTGGCTGGAGCGGGTGCTTATTACCGCCCGACATCCCTTTTAAAAACGTTATTTAGTTTTTCGATGACGCCGTCGGCAGGGGTTACTCCTGAGCAAGCTCAACAAGAAGTATGGGGTGAGATTAAAAAATTACAAACTGAGAAAGTAAGTCAAAAAGAATTAAGCAGAGTATTGGCTCAAGCAGAAGCGGCGTATGTTTATCGCCAAGATTCGGTAAGAGGACAGGCAATGGTGTTAGGAAGTTTAGCGAGTGTAGGCTTGCCGATTTCAACACTTGATAATTGGATTAAAAATATTCGTAAAGTAACCGCTGAGGACATTCAAGCAGTCGCCCAAAAATATTTTGAAGAAGATAAAGTTACGGTGGGTATTTTATTGCCGAATGGTGAGCAAGTTAAAAAATCATCTGCACACGGGAGTCATAGAAAATGAAGACGAGCATAATTAGTTTTTTAGGTACATTGTTAATTTCTAGTCTTGCTTTTGCAGGTTTAGATATACAGACTTGGACAACCAGTAATGGTAGTAAAGTGATGTATGTGCATGCGCCAGAATTAGCAATGGTTGATGTGGAATTAAAGTTTGATGCGGGTTCGGCAAGAGATGGAACGCAATGGGGCTTAGCAAGCTTAACCGCCTCTTTGTTGGGAACATCAACCAATCAATTGAGTGAAAATGAAATTTCTGAACGCTTTAATGAAATTGGTGCTGAATTTTCAGCAAGCTCAGGAAAAGATTCAGCGATTATTTCATTGAGAAGCCTAACGCGTTCTAAAATATTACAACAGTCTTTAGCGACCTTTACAGATGTCGTCACGGAACCAAAATTTAATAAAAATATTTTTGACCGTGAAGTGGCGAGACTAATATTAG
>CAZQYD010000196.1:0-3026 GCA_964597465.1 uncultured Piscirickettsiaceae bacterium
ATAGCGACACTTTTTTCTCAGCCTAATTCTAACCTTAGTTATTAAGCGTTTCCTTTAGCATATTTTAGCAAAACACGCTAAATTAATCGTCATCAAGCATTTTATATTTTTGTTGTTCCATCTCTTCACGCTTACTAGGGCGCAAGGCAAGGTAAAAGGTTATCGCCATTCCCAAGAAAACACCTACCGTGATTCCTAAACCCACCCAATCGTGAGTTGTCATGCTTGCCCAATCTGTTGAAAAGTATGAAGCCATTATTATTTTTACTCTCTGTAAATCTTGCTGTCGTCAAGCTGAACCATAGTGCCTAACACTTGCAGGTAAGCAACCATCGCGTCCATTTCAGTGTAGCCTTCAATAGCGGCATCTGCATTTTCAATTTCTTCGTCCGTATAGGGGACTCCAACAGTACGCATACCAGCTAAACGAGATTTCATATCACGCTTACCAAAACTAATGTGCTGGTCACCTTCAACATTTGCCATATTGTCTGCTAACCAAGGATATGCTGGCATAACTGACTCGGGAACCATGTCCTGTGGACGCAACATATGTAATATATGCCACTCATCAGAGTATTTTCCACCTAATCTAGCCAAATCAGGACCAGTTCTTTTTGAGCCCCATTGCATTGGGTGATCATACATTGATTCGGTCGCTAAAGAAAAGTGCCCGTAACGCTCACGCTCATCTCTAAATGGTCGAATCATTTGCGAATGACAAATATGACAACCTTCTCGAATATATAAATCACGACCCGCTAACTCCAGCGGAGTATAAGGACGAATCCCATCACCCGCTTTCCAATCTGCTAATACCCACTGACCATTACTGTCTTGATCATATAACTTTTTATCTGAGACCAACTTACCATCTTTCATTTCAAACTTACGTTCCCAAACTAACTCTGGAAACTTCTCGTTCTTTACGTTACCGTATTTATCGGTAGTTTCAGTATAGTCCACTGCACTTTTGAGATAAAACAACGGCACAATCTCAACAATACCCGCGATCGAAACGACTAACGCTGTCACCAAAAACATAGCAAAAATACTTTCTTCAAAATATTGTTGCAAGTTTTTCTTTTTCTTCTTATCTTCTAACATGAGCCTAACTCCTCAACTCATTATGTTGTATTTGTGTTCTATCCAATGGGTAGAACACAACCCTGTCTAACAATTCTATTAGCGACCTACTTTAAACCGCAGCGGCAATAGCTCCAGCTTCTCTTCTTTGCTTCACAGCAACCAACGTCATGATTACGTTATAGAGCATAAGAACGGCACCAGAGAAGAATAAGAAACCTCCCACTGTACGCATTACATAGTAGGGATGCATTTCTGCGACAGACTCTGCAAACGTATAAGCAAGCACACCGTAATCATCGTATGCACGCCACATTAGACCTTGCATAATCCCTGATACCCACATCGCAACGATGTAGAAAGCAGTACCTATTGTTGCCAGCCAAAAGTGGGCATTAATTAATTTCATTGAGTACATTTCAGTATTCCAAAGCTTCATTACCATGTGATAAATCGCTCCAATAGAAACCATTGCAACCCAACCTAACGCTCCAGCATGTACATGACCTACTGTCCAATCAGTATAGTGAGAAAGTGCATTTACTGTTTTAGCCGCCATTACAGGCCCTTCAAACGTCGCCATTGCGTAGAACGCCAATGAAAGCACTAAGAAACGAAGAATGTAATCTGTACGTAATCTATCCCAAGCACCTGATAGAGTCAACATACCGTTCAGAGCACCACCCCAAGAAGGAATAATCATCGCAAGCGAGATAACCGCACCAAGAGAACCCGTCCAATCTGGCAACGCTGTGTACTGAAGATGATGTGCACCTAACCAAACATAACCAAATGACAATGCCCAGAAGTGAATAACCGATAAGCGATAAGAATAAATAGGTCTTTGTGCTTGCTTAGGAACGAAGTAATACATAATCCCTAAGAAACCAGCCGTTAAAAAGAAACCAACCGCGTTATGCCCCCACCACCATTGAATCATGGCATCTTGTACGCCACCAAACAGCGAGTATGAATTGAACAACGAAACAGGAACCGCTAAACCATTTACAACATATAAATAAGTTACCGCAATCATCATTGACAAGAAGAACCAGTTAGAAACATAAACACTTGGATACTTATCCTTATCACGCTTAGCAATAGTCATTACAAAAATCATTGTATATGTCGCCCAAATAACCGTAATAGCTAAAGCTAGCGGCCACTCTTGCTCATGATACTCTTTACCAGTTGTAATCCCCAAAGAAAGCGTAACTACAACACCTACTAACCCAATCGTATAGAAGATTGAATTAAACCAAGCCAAGCCATTACTCCATAAAGTAACGCCGTTGGTTCGTTGCACAGTATAGTAAGACGTAGCCATCAAGGTCATCCCACCAAAGGCATAAATAACCACATTGGTATGTATTACCCTTAAACGCCCGAAAGAAATCATGGCCAAATCAAAGTTTAAGACTGGCCATGCAAGCTGTGCAGCTGCAAAAGTCCCTATAAGCGTACCGACCACCAAGAACACTACTGCCCCGATTGTCAAGTACTGAACCACTCCATCATTATATTGTGGTTTAGCAGTTGTTGTATCCATAACGGATTCCTCTCTCTTTATTTATTTAAATTTAGCTTTAAATAACCATCACTAAAATTTCTTTACCAGAAAATCATGGCTCTCATTATATCCTTCAAAAGGAACTATTGAGAAACCATTAAGCAAAACTTAATCCACATCAAGTTAAACTCTCATTTAAACGGGGTGATTCTGGCAATGTCTTCGCACTAAGATTACACAGCTAGTTTTGCAGTATTATGCCAAATAACCGCTATTCTTTCAGAGCTTACTACACTAATTTTTTTTATGCGTGACATTAGTTTTTTCTAATAACCTCTTTCTATTAGGTATTTCAACGGCTCTTATTGTACCTTATTAACTGTTGACAAGTATTGAGAGGCTTCTAATGAACTGCTTAATCTTAACTTCA
>CAZQYD010000197.1:0-3025 GCA_964597465.1 uncultured Piscirickettsiaceae bacterium
ATTAAAAGTAATGGCTGACATTTATTAAATATCCAGTTCCTATAATGAGTTAATGAATTATCCCATATAAAGTATAATTTTGTTACCTAAATCCCTACTTAGGAATTAGTGCTACAAGTGAACGTGCAGGATTTAGGTGTTAAATAATTAACCCGTATTACGCATTCCAGCGGCAATCGCATTAATACTGTTAAGCAACGGTGTTAGCCATTCTTTTCTTTGTTGTTCCGTTTTACTTTCATCTTTATATCTTTTTAAGATAGAAATTTGAATGTTATTCAACGGTTCTAAATAAGGCTCTCTTCTTTGCAAAGAAAGTGCTATTTGGGGCGTGTCTGCCATTAGATAATCGTTGTCACTAATTGATAAATTAGAACTTACTGTTTTGTTATGCTCAATGGCTATCATGCCATATATTTTGTCGGCTAGCTCTTTATCATCGTAAATTCTGCTATAGCCTTCACCAATTTGTAGGTTGGTTTTGAACAGTGCCATTTGAATATTACTAACTAAACCTCTAAAGAATGGCCAATTTTCGTACATTTCTTTTAACAGCTTATCATCAGTTCGTTCTAGCCAACTGGTTAAAGCATGTCCCGTTCCATACCAAGCAGGAAAGGTTAAACGTGCTTGTGCCCAACCGAATATCCATGGAATTGCACGGATAGAGGATTTTGACATGTTGCCTTTTTTACGGTGTGATGGACGAGAGCCAATGTTTAATAAACCGATTTCATTAACTGGTGTTGCACCATAGAAGAAGTCAAAGAAGCCTTCAGTATCATCGGTTAATTCTCGAAATGCCGATTCACCGTCTTTAGCGAGGGTCTGCATGGCTTGTAAGTATTCTGGCTTGTCAGTAGCAGGTTTTTTAACTAAGCATTTTGAGGCTTTCATTAGTCCTGTTACACCTAATGATAACTCATAGGTTGCCGTTTCAACATTACCGTACTTGAATGAAAGCACTTCACCCTGTTCGGTGAACTTGATTTTACCGCGGACAGTGCCGGTCGGTTGCGACAGGATAGCATTATGAGTAGGGCCACCTCCACGTCCAACTGTACCGCCGCGACCATGGAATAAACGACAGTCAATCCCGTGGGAATCTACCAGTGCCATAATTTGTTGCTGTGCTTGGTAGAGCGTCCAAGAAGAGGATAGGTTTCCACCATCCTTCGCTGAATCTGAATAACCAAGCATAATTTCTTGCATGCCACCTGATGCGGTTAATAATGCTTTGTAAGTCGGGTTTTCAAACAATGCCGAGCAGACGGGAACGATATGCTCTAAATCTTCAATAGTTTCAAATAATGGAGAAACTCGGATGTCACAATAAGGCTCTCCTGCATTGTAGCCCGCTAATCCTGCTTGGTGTGCAAGGAATAATACTTCCATCACGTGGCTAGCTTCATGGGTCATGGAAATGACGTAATTATTGAATGCTTTTGGGCTGATCTCTGCACGCATTTTTTTCATGACATGGAATACTTCTAGCACTTCATTGGTCATTTTTTGTAAATCAAGATGTGAGGTATCAATGATGGTCGGTGAGGAAACTTGTGCAGCAAGGCATTCTAGCTTGCCAGGTTCTGACAGGCTGTTATAGTCAATTCCTAGGTGAGACAGAAGGTCAGAAACCGCATCAGAATGCACATTAGATTCTTGGCGAATATCTAAGCGCATGAGGTAGAAACCAAATGTTTTTACTAAACGGATTAGGTCTTTTAAATCCGCATCAGCAACATTTTGATCACCGTGACTGCATAATGAGCTATAAATTGTTTCTAAATCGTCTAAAAAGTTATCTTCTGACTGATAAGCAAAACGTGATTTTTTAGACGGCGTTCCGTTAATTTGGTCTTCTACATACTTTAAGTTTTTTTGCAGTTTACCGCGCATCATAGTTAATAAACGACGGTAAGGTTCATTGATATGACGTTGAGGGTTACGGTGGAAAACCATTTCTAGGAAATCACTATCAACGATAGTTGCTTTATTAATCACATCTTGACTGATTTCGGTGATATAAGTTGATTGCGTTAATTGATTACTTAGTTTGAAAATACGTTGTTCATACTCATACAGCACGGCACGGGTTTGCATTAACAGTGCGTTAACAGTTGTTTGGTGCGTAACGAATGGGTTACCATCTCGATCGCCACCAATCCATGATCCAAATGTCAGAAATTCAGGTGTTTCAATATTTGCATCAGGATAATGTCTTGCTAACGCTCTTTCCATATAACGATAGGTGGTCGGCACGGCACTAAATAAAGATTGACGGAAGTGATAGATACCATTGCGGATTTCATCTTGTACCGTTGGTTTTGTTCGCCTTACTTCATCAGTCTTCCAAAGAACTTGTAATTGGTATTGTAGTTTTTTTATCACGCCCTCTTGAGCATAGGGGTTTTTGTAAGCTTCGGCTTCGTTGTATTCATCTAAGGTTAAGAAAATCTGGCGAAGATTATCCATAACAGCACGGCGTTTTGATTCGGTTGGGTGTGCTGTAAAAACAGGAACGTACTCTAAATCATGAATGATTTTTTCCACTTCCTCAGCTGATAGACCTTCTTTTTTAAATTCACCAATCGTATTTAAAACAGAACCCATCCATTTAGGGCCGTCAGTTCTTAGTTGGCTTTGTCTTTCGTGGAACTGGTGCTCTTCTTCTGCTAAATTAACTAGACTGAAGTACAGGTTAAATGCTTTAATAATCAGATCAAGCTCTTCAGGAGTTTGTAAGTTAATAAAGTCTTGAAGTTCTTTTCTTAGAATAGAGTCTTCCTGCTCGTGAAGCTGGATATAGCCTTTACGTAGCTTTTCAATCGAATCAAAAGTTTCTTGACCTACCTGGCTTTGAATAACCTCACCAAGTAGTGTGCCCAGTAGTTTTACACGAGATCGTAACTGCTTGTCACGTTGTTCTGCTGACGCCATTTCTTATCCTAAGTTATAAATTCGACGGAAGATTATAACATTTTTATTCTGATAATGATATTTGGGGTGCAACTCTTCAGTTGTT
>CAZQYD010000198.1:0-2992 GCA_964597465.1 uncultured Piscirickettsiaceae bacterium
ATGCACGCTTGTCGATGGCGGAACAGAAAAAAGTATTCCAAACTTCTGCTAAACGCAGAATAATTTTATCTACTAATGTCGCAGAAACGTCCTTAACTATTCCTGGAATTAAATTTGTAATAGACCCTGGACAGGTGCGAATTAGTCGATACAGCGTGCGTTCAAAGGTGCAGCGGTTACCGATTGAAAAGATTTCGCAAGCCTCTGCTAATCAGCGAGCAGGGCGTTGTGGACGCGTTTCGTCGGGGGTTTGTATTCGTCTATATGATGAAGAAGATTTTAACAGCCGTCCTGAATTTACGCCACCAGAGATTCATCGTACTTCTTTAGCATCGGTTATTTTACAGATGAATATGATGAAACTGGGTTCGGTCAGCAACTTCCCGTTTATTGAACCACCAGAAGACAAGGCGGTGAATGATGGTTTTAGACAATTACAAGAGCTAGGAGCATTAGATTATAACCGTAAGCTAACAGAGGATGGGCGTAAGCTGGCAAAGCTACCGCTTGAACCAAGAGTGGCAAAAATGGTGATGGCAGGGCAGGACAATGGCGTATTAGCGGAAGTGCTAATTATCGCCTCCTTCCTAAGTATTCAAGACCCAAGAGTGATTAATGAGGCGAACCGACAAGCGGCAAACAAAGTTTATAAGCAATTTGAAGATGAACGTTCAGATTTTCTTTTCCTACTAAACCTATGGCGGTTCTACGAAGACAAACGTCAGCATCTTACCCAAAATAAACTACGCAAACTTTGCAAGACCAACTTCATTTCCTATTTAAGAATGAAAGAGTGGCACGACCTGTTCACACAGTTAAAGCACAACCTAAAACAAACAGGTATTAAAGTCGGTGAACTGCACCTGTACGAGGAAGTAACCGCCAAAAACCATCAAAGTCAGCTAAAAAGTGCCCAGGGGGGTACTAAAAAGCAAGAAAATAAGCCCGTAGAATCGGCAAAAACCATTGAAATTAAAGAGAAATTAGCCGATATTCATTCAATTGCCGTTCATCGCTCATTAATGGCGGGTTTATTAGGTAATCTAGCCACTAGAAATGACGATAAAAGCTACCAAGGTGCGAGAAATACCAAATTATACATCCACCCAAGTTCGGTAATGTTTAAACAAAAGCCAAAATGGATGCTCTCAGCAGAACTGGTCGAAACCACCAAACTTTATGCACGTAATAATGCGGCTATTGATATTCGCTGGGTGGAAAGTATCGCCGCGCACCTTTTAAAGCACAGCTATGCCGATGCACACTGGCAAAAAAATGCAGGACAGGTGACGGCTTATGAATCGATTAGCCTGTATGGGTTGCCCGTCGTCAATAAACGTCGTTGTAATTATGGGCGAATTAATGCGGCGGAATCACACAAAATATTTTTACGTTTTGCCTTGGTGATGGGTGAAATGAAAACCAAGCTTGGTTTTTTTGTCCATAATCAACAAATGATTCAAGAAATAAAAGACCTTGAGGCTAAGTTACGCCGCCCCGATTTCTTAGTTGATGATGAAGTGCTGTATGAGTTTTATGCCGCTAAAATACCTAATAATATTTATTCCGTTGCGGCGTTAGAAAAATGGGCTAAAAATACCGAACATAAAAACCCACAGTTGCTTGAAAGTTTGCATTTAGAACAATCCTTTTTGTTAAAACAAAAACTTGGTAGTGATGTTGATTTAGATTTTCCGAACCAAATTGTCATTAAAAACAATCTTGATATTTCAGTGGATTATTGCTTTGACCCTGGAAAACAAAAAGATGGGCTAGTGGTAAATATACCTTTAACGTCACTTAACCTTGTTAATGAAAAAGATTTTGAATGGCTTACACCAGGCTTAATAAAAGAAAAAACAACCTTTTATATCAAGTCATTACCAAAACAACTTAGAAAACAGTTTGTACCTGTTCCACACTATGTTGAGATGGTTCATGAACAAATATCGGTAGATAAAAAGCAAGATTACGTTACACAATTGGTTTTAGCGCTCAATCGAAAAGCCAGTCAAAATATTTCCACTGATGATTTCGCAGAGGTTAAGTTACCCGCACACTTAATGCCGTTTTACCAACTAGCTGACGATAGTAATACGATTATTGCTGAAGAAAGTAATCTTAAAAAATTGAAATTAGACTATCAGCATTTAGTACAAAAACAGATTAAAGCCACACAAAAAAAACGCAAACATGCCACTAAAAAAGTAACTATTTGGGATTTCGGTGATTTAAAGCAACAGCAAGAAATAAAATCTAACGCTGGCACAATGGTTGGTTATCCGCGATTACAAATCGTCAAAGATAGTATTGAAATAGCCCTAATTGGCGATGAAGAATTAGCAGATATTCAACATGCCAAAGCAGTTTTAAAATTATTAGCAACCAACCTAGCCGACAAGGTAAAATATCTAACCAATAAACTACCGATGAAAAAAACTTGCTTATGTTACGCTCCTTACGGCACTTGTCAGGATTTAACCCAACAAATAATTGATAGAGCACTCAATAATCTAGTCAGCGAACCAGAAAAAATTCGAGAACAAGCACAATATCAAACGACCCTAAATAAGCTAAAAGAAAATTGGATAATCGAAGCACAAGCAATCACTAAACAAGTTAACACGATTTTAACAGGACACCAACAAGTTGCAAAACAAGTCAAAGGTAAAATAAACCCACGCTGTTTAGCATCCGTAACAGACATGAAAAAACAACTAGACAGCCTAATTAGCAAAGATTTCGTCCGTAAAACTCCCGATAAATGGTTTAATCGGCTAGCTTTCTACTTCAAAGCCATGGAAAAACGCTTAGAAAAAATTGACATAGACCCAAATAAAGATCAACTAGCCATCCGCCAATTTACGCCGTTACTAGAGAAATATCAGCAACTAAACCAAGAAAAGGCCTATCAAAATTCTGAGCAACTAATAGATATACGCTGGCAACTAGAAGAACTAAGAATTTCACTCTTTGCACAACCGATGAAAAC
>CAZQYD010000199.1:0-2977 GCA_964597465.1 uncultured Piscirickettsiaceae bacterium
CAATTTGACGACATCAGCACCGTGTCTTACAATGTTGTGAAACCTGACAATTAAGCGGTTCCTTAAAGTTGCAAATCTGAATTTACAGAACAAACTTTACACTACCTGCAAAGGTCACACAATGATTGTAAATTAATTTTTGTGTCGGTTTAGTGTTGCAATTCCAGTTTATTTAAACCCCAGTTGTCGCCAAGCATCATAGGCAATAATCGAAACTGCATTGGCTAAATTTAAGCTTCTACTCCCTGCCACCATCGGAATCGTTAGTCGCTGTTCGGGTGGTAAGCTGGCAATTATTTCAGCGGGTAGCCCCCTAGTTTCTGGCCCAAATAAAAAAGCATCACCATCTTCTGCTTTAGCTTGCGTATAATATCTATCTGTTTTTGTGGTTAGTGCAAAAACACGATTGGGTTTTATTTTTGCGATACAGGCGTCAAGGCTTTCATGTTCTTGTAAATTAGCTAACTCGGCATAATCTAACCCAGCACGACGAACCTTTTTTTCGCTTAAATCAAAGGCATAGGGTTTTATTAGATGCAAGTGTGCACCCATGTTGGCGGTTAGCCTAATTAAAGCCCCTGTGTTTTGCGGAATTTCAGGTTCGTATAAAATAATATGTATCATAGAAGAGGTAACACCTTGGTCGATTTATCAGTCAATATTGCAGGTTTGCATTTTAATAACCCCGTTGCGATGGCTTCGGGTAATGCGGGTTATGGCATAGAGTACCAGTCTGTGTCGGGTTTTTCCAATAAAGATATTGGGGCAGTGTTTTTAAAAGGCACGACCATTGAGCCAAAACTAGGCAATAAGCCTGAAAGAGTGATGGAATCCGCCTGTGGTTTGTTAAATTCAATCGGTTTACAAAACCCTGGTGCAAAATACATTATTGAGCAAACGCTACCAAAATTAGATTTATCAGCAAGTCAGTTTATTATTAATGTGTCGGGTTCGAGTATTGAGGAATACGGCGAAATCGTTAAGATGTTCGACCAAACCGATTTACCTGCGATTGAGGTTAATATTTCTTGCCCAAATGTAAAGCAGGGCGGGGCAACTTTCGGTAATGACCCAGATATGGCGGCACGAGTGGTGGAGGCATGTCGTGCAAATACGACTAAGCCGTTAATTGTAAAGCTTTCACCCAATCAAACCGATATCGCCGAGGGGGCTAGAAGGGTAATTGATGCAGGGGCGGATGTGCTTTCTGCGATTAATACTTTAATGGGGATGCAAATAGACATTCATTCCGCCAAGCCAACCCTAGGAAATAATCAAGGCGGTTTGTCGGGGCCGGCGATTAAGCCTGTTGCATTATTAAAAGTGCATCAAGTTTATCAAGTCGCTAAACAATATGATATTCCCGTTATTGGCTTGGGTGGCATTTCAACTGCCGAAGATGTCATCGAGTTTATGCTCGCAGGAGCGTCAATGGTCGCCATCGGCACCGCCATCGCCAAAGAACCTTTATTGGTCAAAAAAATTAATAAAAATTTGATTAAATATTGCAATAAAAACAACATTCAAAAAATAAGCGACTTGACAGGTAAGTTAGAATTAAACACCGATACCGTCCTTTGCAGATAAAGAGTAAAAAATGAAAACAGTAGCAGAACAATTAGCACTAATTAAACGCGGTGCAGAAGAGATTTTAGTAGAAAAAGAACTAATCGAAAAATTAGAAGCGGGCAAGCCATTAAGAGTCAAAGCGGGTTTCGACCCAACCGCTCCCGATTTACACCTTGGGCATACGGTTTTAATTAACAAATTAAAACAATTTCAAGACCTAGGGCATGAAGTTTTGTTCTTAATCGGCGATTTCACCGCCATGATTGGTGACCCAACGGGTAAAAGTGCCACTAGACCGCCTTTATCAAGAGAGGATATTCTAAAAAATGCTGAAACCTATAAAGAGCAAGTGTTTAAAATATTAGACCCTGCAAAAACCACCGTGATGTTTAATTCAGAGTGGATGGATAAAATGTCCGCCGCCGATTTAATAAAACTAGCCAGCACCACAACCGTAGCAAGAATGCTAGAACGCAACGATTTCTCGGATAGATATAAGTCAAACACGCCGATTGCGATTCACGAGTTTTTATATCCATTGGTGCAAGGTTATGATTCGGTAGCAATGGATGCGGATATCGAACTAGGTGGAACTGACCAAAAGTTTAATCTGCTTATGGGGCGAACCTTGCAAGGCGTTTATAACAAGCCACAACAATGTACACTAACCATGCCTATTCTTGAAGGATTAGATGGCGTACAAAAAATGTCTAAATCGCTTAACAACTATATTGGCATTAAAGATGAGCCAAATGACATGTTTGGTAAAGTAATGTCTGTTTCTGATGATTTGATGTGGCGTTACTATGAATTGCTAAGTTATGAAACCATGGCAACAATTGATGGCTATAAAAAATCAGTGGCGGAAGGTGAAAACCCACGAAATATAAAAATTAAGTTAGCCTTAGAATTGATTGCCCGCTTCCATTCAGAAGAAGATGCCCAGAAAGCACTAAAAGATTTTGAAACCCGCTTTTCAAAAAATGCCATTCCAGACGAAATGCCCGAATTTAGTTTTGCCGAACCAATGCCATTAGCCAATATGTTAAAAGAAGCTGGTTTGGTTGGCTCAACTTCAGATGGGCATAGAATGACGAAACAAGGAGCGGTAAAACTAAACGGTGAAAAATTAATCGATAGCAGAGCGGTTGTTGAAGCTTGTGAAAAGCAAGTCTATCAAGTCGGAAAAAGAAAGTTTGCTCGTATTTCAATAGGTTAACAGCAAGCAATAAATTAATTGTCATAAAGTTGTAAAAAACACTTGCAAAGAATTCAAAACTCATTAGAATACGCATCTCTTTCAGGCAAGCTGCAAATTAAGTAGTAAAGTAAGCAAGCCAATAAGTGAAAGAGAAGTTCTTTAAAAATCAGGTAATTCAGAGATAATTTATGTGGAAGTTACTTAAGT
>CAZQYD010000200.1:0-2971 GCA_964597465.1 uncultured Piscirickettsiaceae bacterium
AATAGCGACACTTTTTTCTCAGCCTAATTCTAACCTTAGTTATTAAGCGTTTCCAAAAGGAACAACCATGAAAAACTTATTACTAAGCCTCTGCTTTATCCCCACCCTTGCACTTGCCGAAAATCCGCAAAGTATGAGTCAAGAACAAATGAACCAAATGATGGGTGGTCAAGGCATGCAACAAATGATGATGAAGATGCAGCAACTAGAATCCTGCATGAAAAAAATCGATGAAAGCCTACTTGATAAATTGGCTGAAAGAGGTGAAAAGCTAGAACAAAGCGTTACCAAGCTATGTAAAACAGGTAAAAAAAGCCAAGCTCAAAAAGAATTTGTTAGCTTTGCAAACGAGCTCAACAACAGTAAAGAACTCAAGCAAATGCGAATTTGCGTCAATAAAATTGACCTACCAATGATAAAAAAACAAATGGATGACAAGTTCAATATTGATACCAGTCAAAATATATGTGAAACACTCAGTAACCGTTAAAAACCACTAAAAAGTGCCCAGGGGGGTATAATTTTATACCCCCCTGGGCACTTTTTATCCCACAAAACCGATATAACAGCCAAAAACCGCTAATCCTCTGTTTTCTCATTCATTTTTTCAAGTACCGTAATCACCTTATGATTTAAGCTACCTTCAGGGTATTTGCCAACGGCGTTTGCTTCTCCTACTGGAATACCTGTGAACAAGGCGAGTGCATCGTCGATATGACTCATCGCGTAGATATGAAAACTACCTTCAGCGACCGCTTGACGGACATCTTCGTTGAGCATCAGGTGTTTGGTGTTAGCTTCTGGAATAATCGCTCCCTGCGTGCCAGTAATCCCTCTTGCTTTACAAACTTTGTAGAAACCTTCAATCTTTTCGTTTACGCCACCAATCGGCTGAATTTCACCGAACTGATTAATTGAACCGGTTATGGCTAAATCTTGGCGTAATGGTTCTCCAGTTATTGATGAAATAAGTGCGATTAATTCCGCAGAGGAGGCGCTATCGCCTTCAATGCCGTCGTAAGTTTGCTCCATGACGATAGAGGCAGAAAAGCCGAGTGATTTTTCTTTCATATAGCGGCCACGCAAATAACCAGACAATATCAACATGCCTTTGGAGTGAATCGGCCCAGACATTTCCACTTCGGTTTCAATGTCGAGTACACCCTCGTCTCCCGCAGAAGCTTGTGAGGTAATTCTAACGGGCTGCCCAAATGATTGCCTGCCGACCGTCAAAACGGTTAAGCCATTAACCTGCCCGACATGTTTACCGCTAACACTAATTAACACCTGCTCTTCGGCAATCGCTTGATGATAATGGTCTTCCATTAATCCTGTGTAGAATTCTTTTTGGCGAATCGTCGCTTCGATGGTTTCTCTAGTGACTTCCTTCTCATCATTGGCACGTGCATAGGCATGAGCTTCGGCGAGAACGTCTCTTAAAATAGCTTTATTGGTATAGATACGAGATTCTGATTCTGCCATTTTAGAGGCATGTTCAATCAACCTTTCATAAGCAGAAGTTGCGACGGACAAATCTTCCCACTCTTCGGTTTCAATAGCCAGTTGTTGTGCTAGCACCAACTCATGTTCGGGCGTTCTTTCAAGCTCATTTTCGAATTCAACCTGCACTTTAAACAAGCGGTTAAACTGACTATCAATTTCTTGTAAGGCGTAAAAATGTGTTGCTCTACCCAATAAAACCAACGTAACATCAAGTGGAAAATCAGGCAAGTGATAGGGCATGACGTTACTGGAAGATGGAATTTCAAAGGATAATTTCTTACTGGTCAAAGTTGCTTTAAGATTTGACCAAATTTCAGGATCTTTTAGCACCGATTCAACGCTCAGCATTAAATAACCACCGCTGGCTTTTTGTAACAAACCAGCCTGGTGATTCATCGCTAGGGCAACGGTATCGGGTGCATTCGCACTGGCGGAATTAATAGTGTAGCCAAACAGTTTTGGCATGCTAGCATTTTGTTCATAAATAACGGGTGCATGCTCAAGTCCCTTGTGGTCAACCAACACGTTGACATCAAAAATTGAAAATCCTTCCAATGTAGTTGTGTCTTCTAACGACCCTTTTTTAGCACTCGTGACCTGTTCGTCTGACTGATTCCAAAAAAGTTGAACCTTGGAAATGATTGTAGCTTGCAAATCTTCAAGGTATTTTTTTACCGCATCGGTTTCGCCAAAACTATTTTTTAGCTCAGCGATTAATGGGTTTAGGTATTCATTTGAAACATCGGTATTCAGCTTACGTCCGGCATCTAAAAACTCATGCTGTAGAAATGGAAACTGAGTTAAACCCTTATTCAGAAGCTCCTCAACCTGGTCAAATCCTGCCATAAATTTGTCTTGTAATTTTTCTTCTAGCTTTTCTACTTCTTGCATTTTGAGACGTTTTCCGTCCACTATTGCGGTTAAGATAAAACTATTTTCAGCCTGTTCAATATCTACATTTAGGCTGTCCGCTAAATCATAAGCAGGGTCAATCGCATTTTGCTGTGCATCTGCTAGCACCTTATCAAGTTGTTGATTTTTAAGTTGGTAAGTATGGCTATCAAACACCACGGGAAGTTGTTCTTTTAGCTGGTTAATAAACTCTTCAACTGCCACTTTAAATTCACCAGCACGCCCCGCTGTTAGGTAAAGATATTTGGTTTTATGATTTTCACTAAAATCAGAAACTAACACCACATCTTTCGGTACAGATTTTCGCTGCGCAGCCTCTCCCAACATGGTTTTAGACATGCCAATACGCCCAACCCCATTTTCACCCATGATGAAGATATGATTTTGTTTACGTTTTAGATGTAAACCAAAATTAAGCGACTGATAAGCCCGAGGATGAAATCGTTTCATAAATGATTTCAAGTCAGATTTCTTTTTTGCAAAATCTGTTGGGTTTATTTGAGTGTAACGGTATAACTGCTTGGCTAAAAGCTTTCTCATATTTCTATTCTTTTAT
>CAZQYD010000201.1:0-2953 GCA_964597465.1 uncultured Piscirickettsiaceae bacterium
CTCATCACCTTTCTTTAGACGATTCATCATTAATTCCTTATAAAACTTCTGGTGCCAAAGAAACGATTTTCATAAACTTATCGTTTCGTAACTCACGCGTTACAGGCCCAAAAATACGAGTTCCAACTGGCTCTAATTTTGAATTAAGAATAACAGCAGCATTGCCGTCAAATTTAATCTTAGAACCATCAGCACGCCTAACTCCATGAGCAGTCCTTACAACTACTGCATCGTAAACGTCACCTTTCTTAACTTTCCCTCTCGGTGCAGCTTCTTTAACAGCGACCTTGATTACATCACCAACCGCAGCATAACGACGCTTAGATCCACCAAGTACTTTAATACATTGGACTCTCTTAGCACCACTGTTGTCAGCAACATCTAGAACAGTTTGCATTTGAATCATGGGAAATCTCCATTTAATTCATTATTTACAGATAGCACAAAAACCACCAAAACAACTAGTCCCTAATAAATCAGGCTTGGCCGTTAAGACGGTTTTTAATTTTTGCGTATTATACTAAATGATAGCAAATATACAAATTTATTTTTCAATTCTCTAGAATAAATCTAGTGAGTTGTTTTTATAATGGTGCTTTAACGTCAACAGTCAAAAGAGACCACGACTTGTTCTTAGAGATTGGCATGCACTCTGCAAGTGTAACCTTATCACCAAGACCAGCTGTATTATCAGCATCATGAGCCATCAATTTCGTTGTTTTACGAATAAACTTTTTGTACTTAGGATGCTTAACTGTGCGAGTAATAGCAACAACAATTGACTTGTCCATACCATTACTAACGACAACACCTTGTGCTGTACGAGCTTTATTATCTTGTGCAGTCATGATTATTTACCAGCCTTTTGACGAATAATAGTTTTAACTCTCGCGACAGATCTACGTACAGTTTTAAGCTGCACCGTATTTTTTAACTGCCCCGTTGCATGTTGCATTCTAAGATTGAACTGCTCTTGTAAAAGGTTAATTAACTCTTTACTTAACTCATCGTTAGACATTTTTTTTAATTCTACAGTCATTTACATCACCGTTCTTGTAACAAATTGTGTTTTGAATGGTAACTTAGCCGCAGCCAGTTCGAATGCTTCACGAGCAACCGATTCTTCAACACCTTGCATTTCATATAGTACGCGACCAGGCTGAACTTGGGCTACCCAATATTCAACAGACCCCTTACCCTTACCCATACGAACCTCAAGAGGTTTGTTTGTGATAGGTTTGTCAGGGAATACACGAATCCAAATTTTTGCACCACGTTTAACTTTACGAGTCATAACACGGCGACCAGCTTCAATCTGACGCGAAGTCATACGACCACGCTCTAATGATTTAAGACCGAACTCACCGAAGCTCACTTTGTTACCAACGTTTGCTAGACCGCGGTTACGGCCTTTGTGCATTTTTCTAAATTTTGTACGTTTTGGCATTAACATAACAAGGTTTCCTTTTAGTTACGGCCTTTTTTGCCTTTTGATTGCTTCTTGTTACTAACCATAGAAATCTTATCTAGCTTTTCACCTTTGAAGATCCAAACTTTAACACCGATTTTCCCATAGGTAGTATCTGCTTCGAATGCTGCATAATCAATATCAGCACGTAAAGTATGAAGAGGAACTCTTCCTTCACGATACCATTCTGCACGTGCAATATCTGCACCATTCAAACGACCTGAAACATTAACTTTAATACCTTCAGCACCAATACGCATTGCATTTGCAACTGCACGCTTCATCGCTCTTCTGAACTGAATACGCTTTTCAAGTTGTTGTGCAATACCTTCAGCTACCAATTTAGCATCAAGCTCTGGCTTTTTAATTTCTTCGATATTGATGTTAACAGGCATGCCTGTCATCGCAACAAGCTTTTGCTTGATTTTTTCAATATCTTCACCCTTCTTACCAATCACCACACCAGGGCGAGCAGTATGAATTGTGACACGAATACCGTTAGCAACACGTTCAATCGTAATTTTACTGACTGAAGCATGACTAAGACGTGACTCTAATTCTTTACGAATTTCGATGTCGCTAATTAAAAAATCAGCATAGTCTTTGCTGCTTGCATACCAACGAGCATTCCAATCTTTAGTAATTCCTAAACGAATTCCTATTGGATGTACTTTTTGACCCATACCAATTCCCCTTACTTATCGCCGACAATGATAGTTATATGACATGTGCGCTTAAGGATACGATTTCCACGCCCCTTTGCTCTTGCACGCATACGCTTCATGATTGAACCTTCATTAACAAACGTTGAAGTTATCTTCAACTCGTCAATGTCTGCACCTTCATTATTTTCAGCATTTGCGATTGCAGAGTTAAGCACTTTACCCATTAACTGGGCAGCCTTCTTATCACTGAACATTAAAATATTTACCGCTGACTCAACATCTTTACCGCGGATCATATCCGCAACTAAACGTGCTTTTTGAGCAGAGATACGCGCGTATTTATGTGTTGCACTTACTTGCATAATACTCTCCTATCTCGCTTTTTTGTCAGCGACGTGACCACGATAAGTAC
The DNA here is from genome assembly GCA_964597465.1 of uncultured Piscirickettsiaceae bacterium. Lineage (GTDB taxonomy): Bacteria > Pseudomonadota > Gammaproteobacteria > Thiomicrospirales > Thiomicrospiraceae > Hydrogenovibrio. The sequence continues at coordinate 2,546 of CAZQYD010000201.1, forward strand.
GGGTCATTGAAAATTCACCAAGTTTATGTCCCACCATATTTTCTGAGATATAAACTGGTATGTGTTCTTTACCATTATGAACTGCAATAGTCAGACCAATCATGTCTGGAAGAATCATAGATCTTCTAGACCAAGTTTTTATTGGACGCTTATTACCAGATTCTTGTGCCTCGACCACCTTCTTAACAAGATGATGATCAACAAAAGGTCCTTTTTTAACTGAACGTGGCATTCTGCTCTTCCTTATTTATTACGACGGCGAACAATCATTTTGTCCGTGCGCTTATTACTACGAGTTTTCTTACCTTTGGTAGGAACACCCCAAGGCGTAACTGGGTTACGACCACCTGAAGTACGACCTTCACCACCACCATGCGGGTGATCAACTGGGTTCATTGCAACACCACG
>CAZQYD010000202.1:0-2894 GCA_964597465.1 uncultured Piscirickettsiaceae bacterium
GGTGGTTCTTTGTTCGTTAGTGCTTGTTTGGTCTAGATCTACACACCTTACATTTTTAAAGCCGCATTTTTCTATCCATCTGATTAGTTCGGGTACGCTAGGTAAAAACCAGACATTATTCATTTGTGCGTAGCGGTCTTTGGGTACAAGTAGTTGCCCGTTTTCTTCGGGTATCACTAGGGTTTCTAACACTAATTCACCACCGGGTTGTAGGTGTTTTTTTAGGTCTAATATATGGTCGATAGGTGACTTTCGGTGGTATAGAACGCCCATTGAAAACACGGTATTAAATTCATCACCTTTATTTATGACGGGGAGTTGTTCAAGTGTTAGCGGTAGAAAATAGGCAGGGTGTTGTTCGCCTAAAAAATGTTTGGTGGCTATAAATTGGCTCATTGATAATAGGCTTGGGTCAACGCCTACGGCTAGTTGCGCACCTTCACCAAGCATTCGCCATAGGTGATAACCGCTTCCGCAACCTATATCTAATACTTTACGATTTTTTAGCGGTGCTAGGTGGGGTCGCACTCTGTCCCATTTCCAGTCGGAATGCCATTCGGTATCAATGTTGATGTTTTCAATTTGAAAAGGACCTTTTCGCCAAGGCATTAATACTTTTAGGTGTTTGGTTAGTTCGTTTTGTTGGGTTTGAGTTAGCCCAATATCGGTCGCTGAAATCGCCGTGTGATTGAGGTTAATGGTTTTAGCAACGGGTAATTCTGTGATGGCTTGAATGGCGGGTAGCCAGCGTGACATATTGCCGTCGGTGGTTTCTTGTAAAATTGGATTTATGATGGGTGGTAAGACATGTTGCCATTCTTCTAGGCGGCTGTCGTAAAGTTGCTTCCAAAGGTTTTGGTAGTGGTTTGTAAAATGTTTCATGTGGAACAATCTTACTTTATGGCTAAAAAAGAAACAAAATTATACGCCTGAAACCAAATAGCTGCACTTTCAAATCCTGCTTCTTTAAATCGGTTTAGATGCGTTTGTTCAGAGTCGCTTACTAATACATTTTCAAGAGATGCTCTTTTTTGGCTGATTTCTAATTCAGAATAACCGTTTGCTCGCTTAAATTGTATGTGCAAATGGGTAATTGCATCTTGTATTGCCGTATTGTCGAAATGAATTTTTTCAGAGACGATTAAGATACCCCCCTGGGTAATTTTTTGGTAAATATGATTGATTAAGTGTTGTCGTTGTTCTGGTGAAATGAATTGTAAGGTAAAATTAATTACCACCACTGATGCGTTTTCTATATTTACAGCGGTCATATCTTCGCAAATAATATCGACAGGAATGTCCGAGTGAAAGCCTTCAATATGCTCTTTTGCTCGTTCAATCATGGTTTCAGAGGTATCAACCGCAATGATTTTACAGCCCTTTGCCAAACGGGGGCGAAGCGTTAAGGTAACTGCACCCAAAGAGCAACCCAAATCATAACAGTTGGTATTGGGTTGCGAAAATTGCTCTGCCAGTTCGCCAATGCCCGCTAAAATAGTTTGATAGCCTGGTACCGAGCGTTCAATCATATCGGGAAAAACGGCCACTACCGACTTATCAAACTGGAAGGCGTTGATTTTTTGGTGTTGTTTTGAAAATAGGGTATCTTTTTTATTCATATGACGGGATTTCTACACAAGAAACTAGGATAGGTATTTTAATACAAAATAAATAAAGATAAATATAAAACATCACCCTAGCCAAATATAGAATTTGGATTAGGGTATTATAATCAGGCTTAACTTAGTGATGTTTAAGTCGTTTTAGCTGCTTTTTTCTTTTTACGATGGTCATAACGAATATACGCCACAATAATACCGATTGATACAACAGTCGTTAGTGCAATAGCAATTAGTGTAAAGGTAATCATACTCATAAGTTTATCTCCTCAATTTTTTAAACAATGAATTTTAATGGTTTTATTATACACACTCAAAATAAAGTAAACCTTAGCTTTTTAAGACTATTCTTGATTTAGATTAATATCTACTGGGTAAATTTGCCACTTTTTTTAATTGCCACGACTCATGGTTAACCAAACTTTCAATTTTATCTTCAACATCATTCTCTAAACGCCAAAAGAAATCAATGCCCGTTTGCTTTTCAACTTCATCAACCGTCGTTACATACTTCAACAAGCTATCTTTTTTACCTGCGTCTTGTGGAATAATAAATGCTAATGCTTGAATAGGGTGGTCAGCTGTTTTTGGGGTAATGAATATTTTATAAAATGCTTTTGGAATGGCAATTTCTGTATTTTTTAATCGTGCAGGCTTCTCATCAAAAATAGGCCCAGTTACCACCCAAAATTCCGCAAACTTTTTAGAAAAATGATTTGCAGATACTTCTTCTAAGCGTTGCCAAATTTTTTGATTGAAAGCTGCTTTTTGTGGGCTCATATTGGTCATTAAAAAAGTCTCTTTTTGAGCCCCTCGACCATAACGACTGGCAATCACATAGTTTGGTGCCAAATGCCCACGGGTATAACCCGACCCCTTATAATCATAGGTAGTAATGCCTGCCAAACTACGCCAATCGGCGATAAATTTAGGGCGTTTACCAAATTTTTGTTTAGTATTTGTCACTTTATAAATAACCCACAACGGGTTAGCCAGTTTTTCAGAATAACCCAGCATATAACCCTCATTACGCAAAGTATGGGTTAAATTAGCAAAGTTATTTTGAGTAAATGGCACACCCATAAAAGTCATTTTAGGTTGTTGAACCTTGGTTTCATAAAAATACCAACTGCCACCAATAATTAACAGCAAGCCAGCCAAAAAAGGCAACCAAAAAAACACCATCTGAATCAATTTAGGTTGTTGGATAATTGCCTTTAATGACATAAGTAATAATTTTGATGCTGGTCGTTTCATTTTAAATGCTTTGAGTTG
>CAZQYD010000203.1:0-2885 GCA_964597465.1 uncultured Piscirickettsiaceae bacterium
TTTTATTTAAAAAGTTCCGCTAACTTTTTACCTGGGTTTTCCGCACGCATAAAGGTTTCACCTACCAAGAAACTGTTTACATTATGCTCACGCATTTTTTGTACATCTTCTTTGGTTAAGATTCCACTTTCGGTTATGACTATACGGTCATCTTTTATCATATCTAACATTTTAATCGTGGTTTCTAATGATACTTCAAAGGTATTTAGGTTTCGATTATTTATTCCTATCATAGGTAAAGGCAATCTTAATGCCCGTTCCATTTCTTGTTCATTATGTACTTCAATGAGTACATCCATACCTAAGCCTAATGCGGTTTCCGTTAGTTCAGACATTTGCGCGTCACCAATGGCAGCGGCGATTAGTAAAATGCAGTCCGCCCCCATTACTCTACTTTCATAAACTTGGTAGTCGTCGATGATAAAATCTTTGCGTATAATCGGTAAATCTACCGCTTCTCTTACTTCTTCTAGGTATTCTGTTGAGCCTTGAAAAAAATCTTTATCCGTTAGTACAGATAAACACGCAGCGCCGTGTTTTGCATAGCTTTTTGCTATTTCTGCAGGGTGAAATGGGTCACGCAAAACCCCTTTGCTTGGTGATGCTTTTTTGATTTCTGCAATCACCGCAGACTCGCCTGCATCTAACTTTGCTTGCATCGCATCGGCAAAACCAATAGTGGATTCGGATGCTGCCATTATTGCTTTTTGTTTCATTTTTCTTAGCGGGACTTTGTCACAACGCTCTTGAATTTCTTCCATTTTACGGAAGATTATTTTCTTTAATATGTCGGGGGTTTTTGTACTCATAATTTTGGTTTACAAACATTAACTCTTGAAATAAAAAATAATAATATTAAGCCGATAACGACTAACATTATTTGTAAATTGGGTCTATCCATCAATATTAAAATTGAAATCAAAAAGGTAACCAATACTAATGACATGGCTCTTAATTTGGTTTTTGTTTTCATGCATTTAAACTTTTCCCATCGTTTTAAATCATCGCCTATCCAACGATTATTTAGCAGCATTTCATGAAATCTAGGTGAACTTTTTGCAAACAATCCTAGTGCTAAAATCATAAAAGGCGTGGTGGGTAATATTGGCAAAAATATACCAATTCCTCCAACAATAACAAAAAACCAACCTAGTGTAATTAAGCTTATTTGTTTAAGTTTTCCCATAAAAAATGCCCAGGGGGGTCAGCTAAAACGTTGCGTTTTAGTGATAAAATCATTCATTATTGCTAAGGATTTACCCGATGCAATAATGTCTTTTGCTTGCTCTACGCCAGCACGATAGCTTTCTGCAAGCCCTGCGACATAAATAGAAGCACCGGCATTCAAGCAGATAATATCTAACGCGGCACTGGCTTGATTTTCAAATACAGATTGAATAATTTTTAAACTTTCTGCGGCTGAATTAACGGCCAATGAATCTAAATTTTGATAGTTCATAGCAAAGTCTGTTGGGTTAATTTGCCATTCGGTAATCTTGCCATTTTTTAACTCTGCAACATGAGTCTTTCCCGCGATGGAAATTTCATCTAATCCAATTTCGGCATGCACTACCATGACATGTTTTGAACCTAAGTTTTTTAACACTTCGGCAAACGGAACAAGTAACGATTTTTGGTAAACACCGACCACTTGAAAAGGTGCGTTTGCGGGATTAGTTAGCGGACCCAGTAGATTAAAAACTGTCCTAACTGCCAATTCTTTTCTAACCCCAATAACATGTTTCATTGCCGAATGGTGAGCGGGTGCGAACATAAAACCAATATTCAACTCATCAACACATTGAGCTACTTGACTTGCAGAAATAGTTAAATCAACACCCATTTCTTCTAAGACATCTGCACTACCCGATTTACTAGAAATGGAGCGATTGCCATGCTTAGCAACTTTTGCTCCCGCCGCAGCGGCTACAAAAGCAGAGGCAGTTGAGATATTAAAGGTATTCGCACCATCACCACCTGTACCACAGGTATCAACTAGATGGGTTTTATCGGCGACCTCAACCCCTGAAGCTAATTTTCGCATTACTTCGGCGGCGGCGGTGATTTCTGTCACCGTTTCACCTTTCATTCGTAAGGCAATTAATATCGCTGAAATTTGAGCATCGGTTGCTTGCCCGGTCATTAACGACTGCATCACCTGCGTCATTTCATCGCTAGTGAAGTCTTGTCTATTTAATAATTTTTCAAGTGCGTTTCTCACTTACCTTGCTCCAAGAAATTCTTTAACATTGCATGCCCGTTGTCCGTTAATATAGATTCGGGATGAAACTGTACTCCTTCAATCGGCAGAGTTTTATGACGAACGCCCATAATTTCATCCAAATTACCTTTTTCATCATTCGTCCAAGCCGTCACTTCCAAGCACTCAGGTAAACTACTCTGTTCAATCACCAACGAATGGTAACGGGTAGTTTGCACGGGATTTCCTAGGTCTTTAAAACAACCAATATCATGATGATAAACAGGCGAAGTCTTACCGTGCATCACTTTTTTGGCGCGGATAATATTACCGCCGAATGCTTGGGCAATAGATTGATGACCCAAACACACGCCAAGAATTGGAATTTTACCTGCAAACTGCTTAATCGCAGCAATCGAAATTCCCGCCTCATTCGGCGTACAAGGACCGGGTGAAATAACTAAATAATCAGGATTCAAAGCGGTGATTGCTTCAATATTAATTTGATCATTGCGATACACCACAACCTCTTGACCCAATTCGCCAAAATACTGCACAAGGTTAAAGGTAAATGAATCGTAGTTGTCTATCATTAATAACATATCAAACCTTTTATATTAAAGCAAAGCATTTGCATTCCAAGTAGTTTGAACAATTTGCTGTTCTATTTTTTTAAAAGTTAATT
>CAZQYD010000204.1:0-2873 GCA_964597465.1 uncultured Piscirickettsiaceae bacterium
GTTTTAATATTGGATACAATGGTAGCTAACGCCCCTAAAATTGGTAATACTGGTGGTATCATGTTTTTCCCTTTTCTTTATAATTTAAGTTCTGATTTAAGTTCTGATGAGAGTTCTAGTTCCATCACTTTTTTTTCAATTTCAGCCTCTGAAAGACTTGGCTCTAACGATTTATAAGTTTCAACTAATCGGTCGCCCACTTCTATTTCTTTATCAGGTGTATGACAGCCTTCTACATAATCAATAAAATCTTTAATTTTTTCTCCCTTAAAACTGTCAAGCAAAGCATTTACTTCTTTTTCTTTATTTTCTAAGCCCAGTTTAGCAAACGATGCCCAGGCTTCGGCTGGAATGTCATAGCCTTTTTGCTCATTAATGCCTTTCATTGTGATGGTGGCTCCAATCGCTTGGTATGCCATTTTTTTGTCTTTACTTTCTTTTTCTATTTTTTCACGTTCAATAGTTATGTCATTTTTAAGATGTTGAATATATTCTTTAATTGAGTCGAAGTCTTCTGGCTTTTTATCCGATAGATCGGCTCTTCTGCCTAAATCCTCGGGGGTATCGTTTTTATCCAGCACCCCAATCATTTTACCTATGGATGTAATAATGTTAATCATCGGCGTGAAAAAACTACCTGCCACGCTTAAAGCCGTCTTAGCAGCACCTGCTAAAGCACTGCCAACACTGCTGACAATATTGCTAACGGCACTAATCGCACCACTAACAAAACTTCCTACTGCACTCCAAAATCCCATAATAATTTCTCCTATATTTATCTAAGCGTAAACTTTGCTTTTTCTTGTCGGTTAAACTCTTTTCTACCGTCTAAAATATTGTGCATAAATTCAAAAATCTGTTGTTGCGTTGCTGCTCCTTTACGGGTTTGATAAAACCGGATATATAGATAGCCTGCCAACATTTCTAAAAGGTTTTTATTATTAAAGGTTTTCAATATGGAAGTTATATCAATTTGAAAATCTCCAGTGGTACTTCCTTTTTTACAAAGCGTTTGCCACTGTTTTTCGAGTTCTTTAAAAGGTAGCATAAGATGCTTTTCGACCACCACAAGTTCAGGCGGTGAAGAATAAGCTTCTAGACCAAAAACAATCCCCGTTTTGTAATGTTGTTGATAATATTCTAAAGCGGTTTGGCGAATTTTTTCTGCCTTAATTGGTTTGTGTTCTGTGGTGCTAATATCCTCTAACTCTTTAATTTGCACTTGAATTGGGCGCGGGAAATCTTGGCTAGAAACAATGACCCTGCCGACATCAAGACTGGATAAAAACTCTTTTTGTTCATCTTTTAATGCCATGGTATTGCCAATGGCTTCTTTGTCATCGCTGGCAAAGAGTCTGTGTACAATTTTGGTGTTGGTGTTTTTCAACACTTCTGGGGTAAGTTTATTGGGAATTTGATCCACTATAATTAAACTTTCGCCATATTTTCGTACCTCTGCCAACATATCTGCAAAGGTTTCAACACCAAGTTTTTTGCCAAGATTATCACCAGGTTCATACTTTGAAAGTAGTCTATGGGCTTCTTCAATCAGTGTGATGTGCTTGAAGCTTTGGTTTTCTCTGTGTTTAATTTTTACCGCTTCATTGAGGTTAATCAACACAAAGCCCATAATCAATGATTTTTCTGATCCGCTTTTAATCTCTTCCAGTTCAATAATTACATTGCGTTCTACCAAATCTTTAAAATCCACGCTTCGAGGCGTATCTAGCATAAAGCCTTTGGCTCCGATAATTAACCCTTGCAAACGGGCTTTAATAGAACCTGTGTAATCATTTTTTAAGCGGTCGTCAAAACCCTGCTCCTCAACAACAACTTTGGTTTGCTGAATCAAATCGCTTAAAGTAGGGAAGGCACACACTCCATCGGCAAATGGGTTATCAAACTTGCTGTTAGTTGAAGTGGCAATCTCCCAGCCATAATTTTCATAGCAACGATACAAGGCGGCTTCAATAATTTGCGGAATTGCCGCTTCCATATCAAATGCGGCTTCAATATTTGCCTTAATCATATCTACCCGAGAGGAAATGTTTTCTCCTTCAAAAAACTCAAACGGGTTGAGACGAAAAGGAGCGACCTTTTCATTGCCGAGTGTGAAAATGGTAATGTCATCATATTTTTCTGTCAACACACGATATTCTGTCTTGGCAGGCTCAATCACCATAAACGGTACCTGAGCCGAGCTGAGAATTCTTTGGCAAGTTGTGGTTTTACCGCTACCTGTTACGCCACAAATGAAAGTGTGTTTATTAAGGATTTTCTTGCTGATAGATATTTCTAAATCTAGGACATTTCCACTTTTTACCAAGTTCCCTAATAGAACTTTATCGTCATCGGATGTCGTGTTGTGGGTTTGATTAAGCCCAAACTCTACTTCTTCTTTTAGTGCCAAGCCAACGACCTCTTTTTGTGGCAAGGTAGCAATCACGCTTAGCTCTTTAACGCTCATCCAACTAGCAATGTTTTCGGAATGCTTGCTAAACAAAACCCGTGCCATAATCTCGTTGTCGGTAAAGCGGGCTTTTGTTTTGGGAAGCTGTAGGTTTTGCACCGCTTTTTTTTCTTGATGGCTAGTTACCAAACGTATTTTAAGGGGGGCTTTATTTTCATCCGAACCAGAAAATAAGGCTTGAATGGTGTTGCCCAGTTTAATTAGTGTCCCTTTTTGGTCGGCAAAGAGGTAGGCTCCAACATGAAAAAGCCCTTTGTTTCGCCCGTGGTCAAGGCGCTTAATCAACACTTCATCAATATAACTTAACCAATCTGCTACCATTTTGCTTTGAATTTCTTTAGTGGTACTTTCACCTGTGTTGGTAGCGGTAGATTTATTAAGCGATTCGCTGCTACCAATAGTT
>CAZQYD010000205.1:0-2868 GCA_964597465.1 uncultured Piscirickettsiaceae bacterium
ATAATTAATATTTAATATTTAATATTTAATATTTAATATTTATTTTATTTTAACAAAATATTTAGCCCAGGCTAATAATTCATCAATGTATTTAAATTTTATTATGGAATTTTAACAATTTCCATTTGGTTTGTTCCACCCATTTCACCATTATTTTCACCATGCGTTAAAATAATTAAATCACCAGATGAAGCAAGTTTATTTTTTTTCACATTCTCAATCATCAATGCTTTTGTTTCAACAGAAGATAGACCATCAAAATTAACCGATGAAGGATAAACCCCACGATACAAGGTAACTTTTCTACGCGTTTCTAAATGAGGTGTCATTGCAATAATAGGGATACCTGAGCTTATTCTTGACATTAATAAAGGCGTACTGCCAGATTCCGTCAATGAAACAATGCATTTTACATTAAAATGATTGGCGGCATACATAGATGCCATCGCAACCGTTTCATCTACTTCTGCAAAGACTTCATCTACTCTATGCGTTGACTCACGTGTCGAACGTGCTTTTTCCGCTTCAAGGGCAATGTTACCCATCGTTTCAATGACTAAACTAGGCGAGTGACCTGTTGCCGTTTCACCTGAAAGCATGACTGCATCCGTACCATCAATAACGGCATTAGCAACATCAAAAACTTCTGCACGTGTTGGAATAGCATTGTCAATCATGGTTTCCATCATTTGTGTTGCGGTGATGCTCACGCGATTAAGCTCTCTAGCACGCTTAATCATTTTCTTTTGCAACATGGGTAATTGCGCATCACCTACTTCAACACCTAAATCGCCACGCGCAATCATTATCACGTCAGAAGCTAAAATAATGCCGTCCAACGTTGCATCATCAGCCACCGCCTCTGCTCTTTCTACTTTAGAAACGATACTGCATTCTAAGCCTGCTTTAGCGGCTAAAGAACGACAATATTCAACATCATCAGCAGAGCGAGGGAAAGATAAGGCAAGGAAGTCACATTGAATTTCTGCCGCCGTAATAATATCTTTTTTATCTTTCTCGGTTAACGCGGCCGCAGAAAGTCCGCCACCAAGTAAATTAATACCTTTACTATTGGAAAGCTTACCACCGACTACAACGGTACAATTTACTCTTTCTCCGATGACTTCATCAACTTGCAAAACAACTCTTCCATCGTCAAGAACTAGCTTATTACCTGGTTTAACATCTTGCGGTAAACTTTTATAAGTCAAGCCTACTTCCGTTTCATCGCCTTGCATTGGGTCAACATTATTATCTAGCGAAAATTTATTACCAACCTTCAGAAATACCGAGTCATTTTTAAATTTAGTAACTCTTATTTTAGGCCCTTGTAAATCAACTAAAACACCGACTTGACGATCAAGCTTTGCTGCTATTTCTCTAACTTGTTTTGCTCTGCCAATATGATCTTCAGGATTACCATGAGACATATTCATTCTCACTACATCAACACCTGCTTTGATGATTCTTTCAAGCTCACCATCTCTATCCGTTGCTGGGCCTAGTGTTGCTACAATCTTTGTTCTTCTAATACCTGAAGACATTAGTCACTCATCCTTATTTAATTATTTATTTTTAAAACTTAACTACCGCCACATCCACCACAACATTTTTCTGATGCTTTTTCTAACATTTCGACCGCAGGTAATTTTTTACCTTCTAAAAACTCTAAAAACGCTCCACCTCCTGTAGAGATATAAGATACTTTATTGGCAATATTATATTTATCAATTGCTGCTAAGGTATCTCCGCCACCTGCGATAGAGAATGCATTTGACTCGGCAATTGCCATGGCAACGGCTTTAGTGCCTTCACCAAACTGGTCAAATTCGAATACGCCAACTGGGCCATTCCAAACCACGGTGCCAGCGTTTTTAATAATTTCAGCTAATTCTGCGGCTGAATTTGGACCTATGTCAAAAATCATATCATCATCTTGCACTTCAGAAGCTTGCATTGTTGTTGCAATAGCTGTTTCTGAGAATTCTTTACCACAAACAACATCGCTTGCTAAAGGAATTGCCGCATCGCGTTTGTTCATAATGTCGTTTAATTTATTACAAGTAGGAATTAAATCTGGTTCAGATAATGATTTTCCAACACTATGTCCTGCTGCTTCAATAAAGGTATTGGCAATACCACCGCCAACCACTAGCTTATCGACTATTTCTGAGAGTGATTCAAGTACCGTTAATTTTGTTGACACTTTAGACCCACCGACAATTGCCACCATTGGGCGTGCTGGGTTATTTAATGCTTTCCCTAGTGCTTCTAATTCACCTGCAAGAAGAGGCCCCGCACATGCTGTATCAGCAAATGTACCTGCACCATGTGTCGAAGCTTGTGCTCTGTGTGCGGTTCCGAAAGCATCCATTACATATATGTCACACAAACTAGCATATTGCTTTGAAAGTGCGTCGGTATTTTTCTTTTCACCGACATTAAAACGAACATTTTCAAGCAACACCACTTCACCTGCGGTTACTTCAACGCCACTTAAATAGTTTTTTTCTAAACGGACTGTTTGTCCTAATTTTGCAGATAAATCAGCCGCAACTGGGGCAAGTGAAAATTCTTCAGCATACTCACCTTCCGTTGGGCGACCAAGGTGAGACATAAGCATAACCTTAGCACCTGCTTCAACGGCCATTTTAATGGTAGGAAGTGATGCACGAATACGCGCATCAGAAGTTACTTTGCCATCTTTAATAGGTACATTTAAATCTTGGCGAATTAATACGCGTTTACCGGCAAGATCTAGGTCAGTCATATTGATTACAGACATGTGAATTCCTTTTAATACATTCAAAAAATTAAGCTTTCAGCCTTGTACTTTAAAAATACAAGGCAGAAAACACAATCAAAATA
>CAZQYD010000206.1:0-2803 GCA_964597465.1 uncultured Piscirickettsiaceae bacterium
TAGCCAGTAAAAAATAATTGGCGGTTGTTAAGTGTTTCCTTAAGTGCCTCCTTAGCAGATATTCGGGTAAAAAGTGCCCAGGGGGGTATGTTTTTTTACCCCCCTAGGCACTTTTTAATCAAAAAACAGTTTAAAACCTAATAAAATTAACTTATTCGTCTAAAACATCCGCATCAAACATACTGTCAACATCAATCAAGATAATAACCTTATCATTAAAGTGAGCAATCGCTTGAATGTATCTAGAAGATGTCATGTTTGTTGAACTAATAGGTTCAAACTGCTTCTCAGGAATGTCTTTTACCTCCAAAACACTATCGACCATCATGCCAACCGTATCTTCACCATCTAACTCAACAATAATAATTCTTGAAAGATCATCGGCTTCTTTAGGTTTCATATTGTAAGACTTTCGTGTATCCACCACGGTAACTATCACGCCACGAACATTGATAATTCCTAATACTTTTCCAGGGCTACCTTCTACGGTACGAATGTCTCCTACTCGTAAAACTTCTCTAATTTTTTTAACGTTAATGCCGTAAATTTCAGAATTCAATTCAAATAATACACAACGGATATTCGCTCCTGAATACTTTCCCTCTTCATCATTTCCAAATGCTGTAATGGCATTATCATTTTGTAAATCTGCAACTGAAAGTTCCATAATAATTTCCTATTTACCTAATTACCTAATTTCAAATTCAGCTTGCATAACGCTGAATAACACCTGGTAGATCGAGAATCAAGGCAATACTACCATTCCCTGTAATCGTTGCTCCAGCATAGCCATCGATGTGTTTCATCATCACCCCTAGCGGTTTAATAACTACCTCTTCTTGACCATTAACCTGTTGAATAACCAAGCCCGCCCGCTGATTTCCGATTGCTACAATAATAACCTTGTGTTCATTATAATCATCGTATTTTTTATCTGGTGCTAACCAACTAGATAAAAATAATAAAGGGATACTCTTGTCACGCAACCTCACCATCATTTGCCCATCAATTTCATTGATTAAATCAGAGTTATAATCAAATATTTCTTGTACACTGGTCAAAGGAATCGCATAGCTATCTTCTTCAAACGAAACCATTATGGTTGGTAAAATGGCTAAAGTAAGAGGTACTCTAATACGGATTTGAGTACCCTTATTTTCTTCAGAAGAAATATCAATACTGCCGTTAAGCTTGGTAATCATGGTTCTCACCACGTCCATACCAACGCCACGCCCAGAAATATCACTAACCACCTCTGCCGTTGAGAAGCCCGCTGCCATAATCAGTTCAAACGCAGCTTTATCATCTAGTTGATTAGCGGTGACTTCATCCATCATCCCCTTTTCAACGGCTTTTCGACGCAGCATATCAGCATTCATACCTTTACCATCATCGGTTATCGACAACAGAATATGGTCACCTTCTTGTTCCGCGGCAAGTGTAATGGTACCTTTACTTGCCTTCCCTACAGCTTGCCTGTCTTTAGGCATTTCAATGCCATGATCAACTGAATTTCTAACCAAGTGAACCAGCGGGTCTGCAAGTGCTTCTACTAAATTTTTATCCAAATCAGTCTCTTCACCTTCCAAGATAAGCTCAATTTCTTTACCAAGCTTACGAGATAAATCTCGTACAACACGAGGAAATCGACCAAACACCTTCTTAACCGGCTGCATTCTAGTTTTCATCACCGAGTTTTGTAAATCGGTTGTAACATGATCAAGATTGGCAACCGCAGTAGAGAGTTCCTCCTGCTCAGAATTCGAACCTTTCAAGGTTAGTAATCGGTTACGAACTAATACCAACTCACCAACAAGGTTCATTATTTCATCTAGGCGTTTAGTATCTACACGAACTGTAGATTCAACTGCCGCCTTTGGTTTATCTGCTGGCTTATCAGTATTTTTTGTAGTAGACATTTTATTTACTCCCTTAACACTCTCTGCTTGCACTGTGTTTTGCACTGCAACATTTGAATTGGTTGCTACATTATTTTTCGGCATAACGGCTTCGAACTCTTCTTCACCACTTAGTAAAGCTTCATATTCAGCCTCTGTTAATTCGCCACTTTCTTCTCTTTCGTCCCGCTGATTTAATAAGGCTTCAAACTCATCATCAGTCATATCTCCATCAGGGTCAACTCCCTCAGCTAACTGCAAGGCATTTTTTTCATCTTCTGAATAAGGAGAAATCGTTGCATCACGCTGGTTTAAAAGAGTTTCAAACTCATCATCAGTCATATCACCGTCTGGATCTACACCATCAGCTAATTGCAGTGCAGCATCACCTTCTATAATAACGACCTCTTCTACCGCTTGAGATTTAGATTTCCAAACCGCATCTAAATCAGCAAGAAGTTGTGGATCAGCATCTTCAAACTCCCGTTTTCCATCGCGTAAATCGCCTAGGTAATCGCTAATGACATCAAAAGAAACCATAATAAGGTCTGGCGTTTTACCATCATACGCAAGCTCACCATTGCGAATCTTATCAAAAATATTTTCAGCTCGATGGCAAACCTCAATTAATGGTTTAACGTCTAAGAAGCCTGCCCCACCTTTAATGGTATGAAAACCTCTAAAAATAGAACTCAATAATTCGGTATTTTCATGATCACTTTCTAGGTCGGTTAACTGCTCATCAAGCTGTTCAACTAACTCGGTTGCTTCAACTAAAAAGTCTTGTAAAATTTCTTCATCCACGATGCGAATCCTCAATAGTGCTAAGCAGATTTTTTATTATCTGTTCAACTAACTGAGACCTTTGCATAAATGGATGCACAAATTAAAATGGCTAAATTTCA
>CAZQYD010000207.1:0-2779 GCA_964597465.1 uncultured Piscirickettsiaceae bacterium
CCAAGAGTATCACCAAAAGTTGAAAATTCGGCTTTAACTACTTTTAAAATATCCCAAACTTCACTACTGCGTTTTTGTACAGCAAGGGTTTTAAAGCCCATTTGTAAGCTACTTAAAAAAGCCGATAGCGTGGTTGGACCGGTAATGGTTATTTTGTATTGGCGTTGAATTTTTTCAAATAGTTGTGGATGGCGTAATACTTCAGCGTAAATGCCTTCGACGGGTAAAAACATGACTGCAAAATCGGTGGTATGCGGTGGGTCAATGTATTTGTCGCTAATTTCTTTGGCAAATTTTTCGATGGTTTTAACTAGTGCTTTTTGTGTGGACTCTATATCAGTTTTATTGCCTTCTTCAAACGCATCTAGTAAGCGATT
Source organism: uncultured Piscirickettsiaceae bacterium (assembly GCA_964597465.1). Lineage (GTDB taxonomy): Bacteria > Pseudomonadota > Gammaproteobacteria > Thiomicrospirales > Thiomicrospiraceae > Hydrogenovibrio. The sequence continues at coordinate 378 of CAZQYD010000207.1, forward strand.
GTAGTCTTCCATCGGGAACTTGGAATCCATTGGTATCCAAACTGGTTTTTTTTCTTCTGCGCCTGGTAATTTAATCGCAAACTCAACATTGGCTTGACTGCCTTTTTTGGTGGCTACATTTTTGGCGTATTGTTCGGCGGTGAGCATTTGTTCTAAAATGGCTTCTAGTTGATATTCTCCCAACACGCCACGGTTTTTAACATTGGTAAGTACCTTTTTCAAATCGCCAACATTACTGGCAATATTTTGCATTTCGCCCAAACCTTTATGCACCATTTCTAGGCGGTCGCTGACTTGTTTAAAGGTTTCTCCAAGGCGTTTTTCTAGCGTGGTTTGTAATTTTTCATCAACCGTATGACGCATTTCGTTCAGTTGTTTATGGTTGTCTTCTCGAATCGATTTTAATTGTTTTTCTATGGTGTTTTCAATATGTTTGATGTTGTCAATGGCTTGTTTATTGGATTGCTGTTGTTGTTCATTTAATTGGCTAAACTTTTGATTTAGGTCATCGGTTAATTTTTGTTCAAAGTTTGTCATTGATTTAGATAGTTCTTGACGGTTTTCATTTAGCTGTTTATTGCTGTTTTCATGGATTGTTTGTAGCTGTTTATCCATTAAGTTTGCCATTTCTTTTATGGTTTCAACCGCTTGCTTATTTGCTTGTTGTTGCTGTTCATGAATATGGCTAAATTTTTGGCTTAAACTGACCGCTAAATTTTGTTCAAATCTTCCAAAAGAGTCGGCTAGTTCTTGCCTATTTTCTTTGGCGATTGTACCCATCTCGGCTCGATTGCGTTGCAACTCATCTTTAATTGCTTCTTCGTTTTCTTTAAGCTGTTCCGATATATCAACCTTGGTTTTTTTAAAGATTATAACCAATAAAATGAATAAACTAATAAGAATAAATAACCACTCTGTGGCGGTTAATTGCTGTAAAAATTGTAAAATTATTTCAATATAATTTGTCATAAAATTGAGACGGTTTTAATCGCCGCTATCCATTGTTGATTAGGCTGTAAATTTAATTGTTTAACCGAACGATTAGTGATTTGAGCAAATAAGGGAACAAAAACTTTTTCAATCTTTAAAGCCACAAGCTGACTATATTCATTAAAAGGTTCAATTGCTTCAATCGTAACCGATAAATTATTTAACATCGACGATTGTACCGACTTTTCTTTGGTTAAACTGATTTGATTGGCGGCAATAACGACCCTAACACTCTCGCCTAACGGTTTGCTTAGCATAGGCACATATAAAATCTCATTTCCTAAAAACAACTCTGACAAGCCATCTTCTTCAAAATGTTTTTTAACCATCGCTGGTAATATTGCTCTTGGCTCTTCATGTGCATAGATAGGAGAATCTTTTTTATTAAGGGCGTTTTCAATCGGCTCAATTGCGGTAATATTACCCTTTTCCATAAATACCACCGTATCGGCTAACCTTGCTATTTCTTCAACAGAATGCGAAATATATAAAATAGGAATCGACAATTCATCTCTTAATTTTTCGATATAAGGCATAATTTGGCGTTTTGAAAAAATATCTAATGACGAAAGTGGTTCGTCCATCATTAAAATACTCGGTTGCGATAATAACGCCCGCCCGATAGCTACCCGTTGTTTTTCGCCGCCTGAAAGATTTATCACTTCCCTAGCCAATAACGCATCTAAGCCAAGCCACTCAACAACCTGTAAAAAAGTAATATTGATTTGTTTTTTTGCTCGTTTTAAACCATAGTTTAAATTTTGTTCTACATTCAAGTGGACAAACAAACTCGCCTCTTGAAAAACATAGCCCAACTGGCGTTGGTAAACGGGGGTTGATTTTTTTTCATCTAACCAAATATCCTCGCCAAAGGTTAATTTCCCCTGTGCATTTTCTTCAAACCCTGCAAGGCTACGCAAAAAGGTCGTTTTGCCACTGCCAGACAAGCCTAAAATAGCAGTAACACCCTTTGCAGGTAGCGAAAAATCGCCCGTTGCTAATGTGAAATTGCCCTGTGTTAAAGAAAGATTGCCCGATAACTGCATTTTAGTACCCCCCCCTGGCACTTTTTCGGTTTAGCCCATAAACGATCGTAAGCACACTAAAGCTAAGTACCAATAAAATAGCCGATAAAACATGTGCTTGTCCATATTCCATCGCTTCAACATGATCATAAATCGCAATAGAAGCCACTTGGGTTACACCAGGAATATTACCGCCTATCATCAAAATCACCCCAAACTCACCCATCGTATGGGCAAAAGTAAGGGTAAATGCTACCAAATAATGACGACGCGTTAAAGGCAGAATGACACTAAAAAAGCTATCTATTTTATTCGCTCCCAAAGAAGACGCTACTTCTAACGGGCGTTTACCCAACATTTCAAAACCGTGCATTAAAGGTTGTACCG
>CAZQYD010000208.1:0-1816 GCA_964597465.1 uncultured Piscirickettsiaceae bacterium
TTGATGCTGAAAACTTGGCGTTGCCAGAATTTTAATCAGTTATTAAGCGTTTCCTTAACGACAATAAAAAAGGCTCTAAAAATTAGAGCCTTTTTTATTTGTGCTAAAAGCTATTTACAAAGAAATAACTTTTATTTTTGTCTAAGCAGAGCCTATGAAATAGGGTTCTTTTTAACTTTTAAAGTATATAAAGCATCAAGCTTTGTTTGAACACTTTTAAGTTTTGCTTTGTAAGCTCCAAAAGCACTAGCATCAGCAGCTGATTTAGAGAAGGTGTTGCCACTTACTCCATTAACTTGGCTACCATCTTCTAAAACAGGACCAAAGCCAATTAAATTATCAATAATTTCAAAATTAACTTTATTTATTTTAGACTCAGAACCACCAAACTGTAAGCCTAGCATAAAGCCTTTTGCTTCAGACCATTGAGCGAAGTATTCTTCTAACAATGAACTGTTGCCTGGATCCTGTTCTAGTTGAGTTATTTGTTTATGCGCACCACCAACATACTTATAAACGGCTTCTGCAAAGACCATTTCCCAATTGCTTTGAATGGTTTTAGCATGGGTAAGAAGTGTCGTCATTTCAGATTCTGTAAGTGCTCTAGCTTGACCACCCTTTTCTATAGCATTTGCAATCAATGTACGACCTGTTAACCAAGCGTCCATGATGTCTTTACCATAGGTGCTTTTTGCATCGGTATCAAAAGATGCTGCATAGTAAGCAGGACCTGATGTATATTCAGTATATAAAGAAACTTTATTGTCTCCATTATGGTCTGCATCAGAAAAAACAGTCTCATCTTGCTTTTTAACTTTTTTATTTTGAGAAGCGGTTAAGACATCAAAGTTAGCCGCGGCACCAAAGTAACCAAATCCTTCATCCCAAGAATGCTCCGCACCAGTATAGTATTTACCATCTTTGTAAGGTAAATTGTGTGGCTTTTTCGTTTTGATATACTCATCAAGATACTTATCGACGGCTTGATTATAAAAAGCAGCACCCATTAAGTATTTAGGTAATAACTGTCTGTAATCATAACCAAATTCCGTATCAACATGACCGTTTCCTGCTTTAATGTTTCTAGCAAGGTTTACGGCCCATAAATCTACCACTTCTTGTGCTGATTTATGTCCAGGGACACCCATGGCAATATTTTTGTCATTTGCAGAAACGCCAGGGATTGCATCGGCATGATCGGCCGTGCCATCATAAATAGTTCCACGAAGGCTTTTCCCTGTAGAAAGTTCATTTACCTTAGTTTCTTTTATGATGAATTCACCTTTAGTTTTAGGTGCATTGATTGTTACATCATCAATTTGTTTGTTTGCATTAATTAGGTAATCATTGATTTTAGCTAAAATATCTGCTTCTGTTGCCGTTGCATCTGAGGTTCTTGCGATTTCTTTTAGTCCTTCACGAAGTACATGGCGCGCCATTTGACCTTTGTAAGAAACAGAGGTGGTTGCTCCACCTGCATCAGCATCTAATAAGGTAATAGGGAATCCTGCATAGTTAGCTGGTTTTGCAAAGCTTCCCGTGTGAACGCCATTGTCGTCGTCATCATCACTGCTACTACTTTCGCAACCAGAGCCGAGCAGCGCCATTGTCATTGCCGCAGTTAATAAGGTAATCTTTTTTCTATTAAACATAGTGTTTTCCTATTTAATTTTTTTTGATTAAAAAAATTTACAAAATATTTTAAAGTTAGGTGTAAAGAATGTAAGTAAATTATAAATACATTTAACATTAGAACATAAAACATTTTTATTTGCAATAGTGCGTTTAATTGCAAATTATTCAAGTTTACTCTATA
>CAZQYD010000208.1:1826-2767 GCA_964597465.1 uncultured Piscirickettsiaceae bacterium
AAGTAAATCATAAATACATTTGATATTAGAGCATAATAGAATGTAAATATCAAGGGTAGGAAATTGTAAATTATTTACATTTAATTTATAATTAGAGATCTTTGCATAAATGAGGTGCGAAATAAAAATGAGGAAGTTTTTACCTTATTGAGGCGGTAAATGCAGGTAATAGCTAGCTATTTCCAAGTTTTTCAACGAAAATAGGGTGAAAATTAACGATTTTTATTCGTGCATTCATTTATACAAAGGTCTCAATTAGATAGAGAAGATGATTGTTTAAATTTTAAAGGGACGGTGTCATGAGTAAATTAAGTTCGATAAAATTATCAAGGAGCGGTTCGTTAAGCTTTCCATTATTAGGTAAGACGGTTTTGTTATCTTGCTTAATTACAGGTATTGTTTCTTGTGGCGGTGGAGACAATAACGGTTCAGATGGTGGTAATAGTAACTTTACTAAGCATGCGGAATTAATTTCAAATTCGGCAGATATTATGAATGCAGGCTATATTAAACTCGCCTCTTCTACATTCTCTTTAAAAAACAATATTGATGAATATTGTGCCGATGCTACAAGTATAGCTGACCAAACTAAAAGAGCCGCCGCACAAGCATCTTTTAAAATAGCAATGAATGATCTCCAATATTCTTTACAACACAGCGCTAAATCTCAAGGCATTGGTCCAGCGTTAGATATTGAAAGAGGTATTGAAGTCATTTACTCTTGGCCTTTGGCCAGTAGTTGTAGAGTGGACGGACTGTTAGCTATAAATACCCTTGAACCCGGTCTTCCTATCAATCGCCGTGGGTTAGATGTGATTGAATATTTGTTGTTTGTAGCACCAGAATCAAATCATAGCTGTTCAACGCAAGAATCTCAGTTAACAGCGTTCAATGATTTATCAACTGAAGAAAAACAGTTGCGTCGTTGTAAATATATGAAA
>CAZQYD010000209.1:0-2761 GCA_964597465.1 uncultured Piscirickettsiaceae bacterium
AATCAGATAGAGGGTATTCTTTTCCATAAAACTACTAGAATGAGAGGCTGCAGAGGATTATTTACAGGCTCGATCGATGGTTTCTCTACCCTTCAAAGATGCTGAAGAGTAGAGGGGTTTTACCGTTGGTTATTTTTCTTCAAATTGTTTAACACCGTCTATGATTTCTTTACGGGCCTCTTCTACATCTCCCCAACCTTCAACTTTCACCCACTTTCCAGGCTCAATATCTTTGTAATGACTGAAGAAATGTTCTACTTGTTCTTTCAATAAAGGAATGTCTTCTACCTTTTGAATATCTTTGTAAATAGGGGTTAGCTTGTCTACTGGTACGGCGATAACCTTTGCATCTTCACCACCGTCATCAGTCATTTTGAAAACACCGATAGGGCGACAACGAATCACTGAACCGACTAATAAAGGGTGTGGCGTGACAACCAACACATCAACAGGATCACCATCGTTTGATAGCGTGTCGTTAATGTAACCGTAGTTGGCAGGGTATGCCATGGTAGCGCCTTGTAGACGGTCAACCCATACCAAGTCGGTATCTTTGTCTACTTCGTATTTAATTGGTGATGCGAATGCCGCAATTTCGATGATAACATTAATATCATTTGGAACATCTTTTCCCGCAGGAACTGCTGAATAGCCCATATTTTAATCCTTAAATTTATTTTTAAACTAAAACACCCGCATAGGCGGGTGTTATTGAATTTTAGTCGACTCTAAAATTTATTTTTTGTGGTAAGCCACTACTTTTTCTACTTCATTTTTTGAACCTAGTACCACTGGAACACGGTCATGGATGCCTTCAGGTTGCACGTCCATGATGTCCATACGCCCCGTTGAAGATGCTCCACCAGCTTGCTCTACTATCATTGACATTGGGTTACCTTCGTACATTAGACGAAGCTTACCTGCTTTTGATGGGTCACGGCTATCGTAAGGGTACATGAAAATACCACCACGAATAAGGATGCGGTGAACTTCTGCAACCATTGAAGCAACCCAACGCATGTTGTAGCGTTTGCCTAAAGGTCCTTCTTCACCTTGAAGACAGTCATCAATATATTGTTTCATTTCTGGTTCCCAGAAACGTTGGTTTGACATGTTGATTGCAAATTCTGCAGTGTCTTCTGGAATTTGAATTTGTTCTTTGGTTAAGATGAATTCACCGATGTTGGTGTCTAGTGTGAATAAGTTAACGCCTTTACCAGTTGTCATTACTAATAAGGCAGAAGGACCGTAAAGAACATAACCCGCAGCAACTTGCTTGCGACCAGTTTGCAAGAATACTTCTTGGTTATCGCCTGCGGTATCGTCTTGTGCTTCTAATACTGAAAAAATTGTACCAACAGAAAGGTTAACATCTATGTTTGACGATCCGTCCAAAGGATCGAAAGTAACAAGATATTTTCCACCCGCGTTAGCGGCAATGGTGTAATCTTCTTCTTCTGAACCTACGCCACGAACATATGGGTTAGAAACTAAAATATCTTTTAGAAGGTCGTTAGAGATAACGTCTAACAGCTTTTGTGTTTCACCTTGAATATTTTCATCTTCTGTCGCACCTAAAATACCCGCTAAGTCACCTTGACCTAGTTTGTAATCGATGTCTTTACAAGCTACCATAATATCTTTGATAACAAGTTCTAGCTCAGCGTTAACGCCTTCACCTGATAGCACTTGGTCTAGTCTTTTCATTGAATTGTCTCTCTGTATTAATATATTTAAAATCGGACGAATGATACCAGTAATTAGGCTAAATTTCAAGTTTGTAAACGGCTCTACTGTAAAAGTGGCATAATAAGCAAAATATTAATATTTTGAGAATTATAAAATGGGTTTGAAAGAACAACTTACGATAGCATCTAATGAGATGAAGGGGTTTAAAATACCTTCTTTGCCTAAAGAATTAATCGAGTTACAAAGTTTATTTAAAAATGCTAGATTCATTAATACACATGATGTGGCAAATATTATTAAAAAAAATACGGTGTTGTCTGGTGAGTTGATTAAGGTCGCTAATCAAAAACAGTTTAAACCAAAAGGAGCGGATGATGACGTTGTCTCTGTAAAGGATGCGGTTGAAGCATTGGGTCTAGATAAAATAGAAACATTAATTATTGGGCTTGCTTTTAAAGCATCCGTTAGTGGAGAGGTGTTTGATGATTTGATGGAACATACTGTTGCCGTAGCAAATGTATGTGCGGAACTCACCGTGTACTTAACGGATATATCTGCTGAAGAAGCTTATTTAGCTGGTCTATTTCATAATTCAGGTGCCATTATTATGGCAATGAAGTTTGAAGGCTATGATAAAGTTTTTTACAATACAATTAGTAATAGTTACTCTGGAATTACGCGTGAAATTGAAAGGTTCAAAATGCATCATGGTGTTTTTGGTTTGTTGGTTGCAAAAGAATGGTCTTTACCATCAATTTATTCGCAAGTAATTTTGACACATCATCAACAAGATTTAACGATTATTAGAGATGATAAGGTCAGAACTCTTGTTTATCTTGTGCAACTGGCAAACAGTATTGTAGCAGAATCTTTATTTAATGGTTATTTAGGAGATGAAGTAACGAAGATGAAAAAAAATGCGATAGCTGACCTTATGATAAAAAATGATGATATTAGCGAAATTAGGCGTGCTTTAATGACCGATAACCTCGTTTAATACAGTATGTTAAGGAAACGTTTAACAACTAAGATTATTTTATACTGGTAAAAAGTGCCGATATTTTCACTGCAA
>CAZQYD010000210.1:0-2748 GCA_964597465.1 uncultured Piscirickettsiaceae bacterium
GTCCTGCTCAACAACGGCTAAAATTAAATACCTTGAACCCGCTGAAGTTTCTGCGGTCAGTAAATTAAAACGCATTGCAGTTGATGATTTCAAAGGCGATGCTATTGGTTTATCTGGACTGATTGAATCTAAAATTAGTGCCAAAACATTCAATAGTTCCCCTTATTTCACGCTAGTAAATCGTGCCAATATCAAAGATATTTTATCGGAACAAAAACGTCAATATTCAGGCATTACAATCGGAAAAAACGCTGTACAACTTGGCGAACTGATTGGAGCACAAGCCTTTATTACTGGTAAAGTTCATTCAAAAAACTATGATGACTCCACCTACTATGAAACCCGTACCCAGTGCGTTGATAAAAAATGTAATGAAGTTAAAAAATACCGTGTTAGATGTAAAAAAAGAGAGGTTAGTTTAGGGGCAAATATTAAAATAATTAACGTTGAAACTGCCAAGGTTGTTTATACCCGCACCTACAACAAACAAGGCCGTTGGTCAGCCTGTACAGACAGCTATTCATCTTTGCCCAGCCCATCCTCTATTTGGAGCAAACAAGCCAACCAAATCGCTAACCAATTTACGAGTGCCATTACCCCTTCCTACTCTTATCGAGAAATTGATTTGCTAGATGAGCCTGATATTAAGTATTCTCGTGATGAGAAAGAACTTTTAAAAAGTGGCTTAGAATTTATTGAAAGTAACAACATGAAAAAAGCCGAAGATTTTTTAAGCCAATTAGTGTTTAAGACCCACTCTAAATCCTATGTTGCCAACTATAATTTAGGCGTAGTAAAAGAATCCAAAGGGGAATATCAAAAAGCAAAACAACTCTTCACGCTTGCTGAAAACCTACTAAAAAAACCAAACGAAACCGTTAGCAACGCCCTAAAACGTATCCACCGCGTGATTGCTAAGAACCAACAAGCACAACAGCAACTGAAAGATAATTAAACATGATTAGAACACTATTTTTTATCATTATTGCTAGTTTGACATTAACCGCTTGCCAATCTTCACCGAAAAAAGCAAGTAAACCAAGCACGCCAAGCTGGTTCTTAAACCCACCTGCCGACACCTTACAAACTTTATACGCAGTGGGAACAGGCGAAACACAACAGCAAGCCGTTCAAGATGCACTGGCTTATTTGTCCGCAAAATTAAACGTCTCGGTCTCCTCATCGACGCAGATTCACAAAACAGTTTACGATGGTGCTTACACCTTCCGAGAAACCCAACTGAACAAACAAACCACCACCGAAATTAAACAAGTCACCATCAACCAGTTCACTCAATTAAAAATGCAACAACTTGGCTACGAAAAATTTGTTACCCTGATTCAATCAGACAAAAATAAACTCGCCAAAGACTATCAAAACAAACTAAACCAACAGATTAAACAGTTTAAAGAAAACAACAACCTGCACAATCATTTGCCAGGCTATACAAAGTACAGACTAGCACATCAACATTATTTACAACTCGCTAACTTTAACGACACGCTAAGTATCTATAAAGGATTAAAACCAACGGCTAGTATCCTACACTACCAAGCACATATAAAAGAAGTCACTCGCTATACCAAACAACAACAGCAACAAACTGTTTTTAAAATCACTAGCAATGATAACAACAGCAAAACCACCTTAACGCAATACATTAACAGCATCGGCTTCAAGGTTGCTCATAACAAGCCAACCAACCTCATCAAGCTAACGAACCAAATCAAACACACCAACGCCGAAGGCTTTAGCATTCAACGCAACCATTTACAGGTTCAGTTCTATGAAAACAACCACCAAGCATCAGGCAACACCCTAAACCTAAAAGGACAAGGGTTAAACAAACAGCAAGCCAAAACAAACCTACAAGCGAAATTAAAAGCAAAACTAACCACACAAGGTCTAAACCAATTTATAGGATTAAACCTAAATCTAAATCCAGCAAATAATCGCACACATATATCGCAAAACATTGATTCGTATAACGATATTTAATTTATGCATCCGTTTATGATTATGCAAGTTCTTTTCTGTAAATTTGTGAATTTATTTCACTATTTATGATTTATTTAGCTTGGCTAAATATACAATTTTGAATTTAGCCCCCCCCCTGGGTACTTTTTAATGAAATTAAGCTAATTTTGCGCTAAAAAGTGCCCAGGGGGGTATAAAACTCGAAAATAAACAACTAAAAACGACTTAATTACTAGACTTTACGGGCTTTTTTGAGTAGAATTCGCACTTCAAATTTGAATAGACGGTCACCGTCTTTAATATTAATATTAACAGGAAAGAATAAATCATGAAAATTTTATCTTCTTTAAAATCTGCAAAAACTCGTCATAAAGATTGTCAAATTGTTAGACGCCGCGGAAAAGTATATGTCATCAGCAAAACTAACCCAAGATTTAAAGCTCGTCAGCGTTAATCTTAGTTATTTAACTGATAAAAAAAGCGCCTGATCAGCGCTTTTTTTATGTCTAAAATATAGGCGTCTTAATCTCGATAGGCTTTTAGTAGCCCTACAAATACGATGCTCCAACCTACTAAAAATAATGTGCCACCAATCGGTGTAAAAATGACCAATGGTGTATAACTGGTTAAAGACCAAGCAATCAAACTACCACTGAACAAAATTATTCCTAGCAAAAAACTCTGTCCTGCACGTTGCCATGTTTTGGTTTGCTTTGGTAATAAGTTCATTAAAAAAGCTACCACAATCAATGCAAACGCGTGGATAACCAT
>CAZQYD010000211.1:0-2745 GCA_964597465.1 uncultured Piscirickettsiaceae bacterium
CACGTTATGGTTACATTGTATCGTGAATTTAAGCGTTTTTCAGTTAAAAAGTGCCCAGGGGGGTAAATTTTTAGCTGTTTTTATTCTATTTTTGCTCTAAAATGGTAGTAATACTTAATATGAGACCTTTGCATAAAGTTTTGATTAAAACTATGAACCAAATTTTAAACAAACAGTATCGTCATCTACTTGCATTATCGTTAGTATTGTTGATTATTGTTCAAAATTTACTTCCTATTCAGACGCATACTAAAGCGGTTGTAACTGATAGTGGGCGTACGATTATTGTTTGTACTTTGGAGGGCTTACAGACGGTTAGCCTTGATGAGTTTGGGCAGGTTGATGATAGTGTTCAACACCACCAGACGCTTACTGCGGCAACACAATTTTCAGAGTTAATGTCAACGGCCACTTCGGCAGTTAATAGTTTTCAAATTACTTCATTTTTTGTACCTAGCGTTAAAGATATTTCTTTTGCTACCACCAGTTTCAAATTACTTTCTAAAAGCTTTCAGCTTATTCGAGCCCCACCTCCTTTTTAAAATTTTAAACACAATCAGAACTTTATAAAATTTTAAGAAAAAGGAATTCTTATGCGTACACTCGTGTATAAAAAACCAATGTTAGCAACTTGTATATTAACTTGCCTATATGGCTCTTTAGCCGTTGCTGAAACAGCAAAACTACCTTCGGTTAATATTGAAGGGCAAGCTCCAACACTACAACAAAAAAATATTTCTACTGAACACTTTGCGAATAAAGGTAGTACTGAAACAGGCACGCTATTACGCCAAATAAATGGTGTAAATGCGGCAAGAATGGGCGGACATGGTCTTGAGCCAATGATTAGAGGGCAAAGTAAAGCACAGCTAAATATCATTTTAGATGGTGCAACCATTCATGCTGGCTGTCCTAATCGAATGGACCCACCAACCTCTTATTCTGAGGTAAATAGTTATGATGAAATAATTGTGATTAAGGGTGTTGCTAGTGTTGAAAATGGTGCGGGCGGTTCAGGTGGTAGTGTTATTTTTAAGCGTAACAAACCTAGTTATGACTTAAATAAACCTGTTTCTGGCAGTGTTTCTATTATGAAATCACAGGTGATTAATTTTGATGCCAATGCAGAATTAAATGCGGTTGCTGAACAAGGTTATTTAACCATTCAAGCAAATAAAAAGCAGGGAAATGATTATAAAGATGGTAATGGCGAAACTTCAAAAGCTTCTTTTGATACCTCTCAAGGACATCTTGCCGCTGGCTGGACACCTAGCGAAAATCATCATTTAAAAATTTCACATGAAATTAGTAACACTGATGATGCTGTTTTTCCTGGTGCAGGGATGGATTCCCCCAAATCTGACGGGACAATTAATCGTATTGCTTATGAGGGTAAAAAACTATCTGCTGATGTGGATGCGATTGATTTTAATGCCTATCAATCAACAGTTGATCATGTGATGAACAACTTTGCGCTAAGAAACCCGCCTGTGATGATGGGTAGCCCGATGAAACGGGAGACCTTGTCAATAACAGAAACGACGGGCGGTAAATTAAAATTAACTAGCAATCTCGCTAACTCTAAAATAAAATATGGTGTACAAATTGAAAATATAAATGAAGATGCTACGCTTTATAATCGTAACAACAACCAGTCGATATTTTTAATTTGGCCGGATGTAACGACGAAAACCAATAGTTTATTTGTAGAAGCTGATACCGATTTGGGTGGTGTCGTCTTAACCACAGGATTACGCTATGATGCGGTTGATGCAACGGCTGCTAAAGCTAATGTTGCACCTGAATTTGCGATGGGTAAAAAAGCTTCATTTTTATATAATGCCGTTTATGCCGATTATAACGGTGAAGATAATGCCACAGAGCAAAATGTTAGCGGTTTAATTAGGGCAACAGGCAAAGTTAACTCTTTAAATTGGTTTGCAGGTTTTAGCCATACTAAAAGAACCGCCAGTGCTACCGAACGATTTATTGCTAAAGGAGGCAAAAAAGGTGCAGGAGCAAATGCGAAACAAAATTTTTGGGTCGGTAATCCAAATATTAAACCAGAGCAACATAATCAGCTAGATATTGGTTTAAGTAGCGATACAAATATTTTTAACTGGCAAGTTTCTGCTTGGGTAGATAAGGTGAATGACTACATTTTAAGAGACCTTGCAAAAAACCAATATAATAATGGTATCAAAGCTTCTGCTAAAGAACTTTCTGATGTTTATGTGAATGTTGATGCACAACTTTATGGTGCCGATGCGTCATTTAACTGGCAAGCCAGTGCTGATATTAAGCTAGCGGGACAGGTTAGTTACACCAATGGTAAAAACACTACTGATGATAGAAACATAGCAACGCTACCACCAATTAATGGTAACGTTGCTAGTGAATATTACAGTGATACTTTTATCGTAGGGGCAAAATTTAACTTCGCATTAGAACAAGCAAACCTAGATGAAAAATATACTAAAATTGCACAGTATGGCAAAACCGCAGCATGGAGCAGCATTGATGTTTATGGTGAGGTCGATATTGCTAAAAACTGGTCGGTAAAAGCGGGTGTTGATAATCTGTTTGACCATGCCTATTACCAAGCCATAAACCGTGGTTCACTGGGTAAAACCTATAAGGTAAATGAACCAGGTAGAAATATTTGGTTAGCAATTTCAGCTGATTTTTAAATTAAGGAACCGCTTAATAACTAAGGTTAGAATTAGGCTGAGAAAAAAGTGTCGC
>CAZQYD010000212.1:0-2713 GCA_964597465.1 uncultured Piscirickettsiaceae bacterium
AAATATCGGCACTTTTTACCAGTATAAAATAATCTTAGTTGTTAAGCGTTTCCTTTTGTTATCGTTTTCTGTTTTTCCAACGTGAGATAACACTCATTCGCCAAAAAATGTATATGCCAGTGTAAAAAATAATCGCCAGCACGCTTCCAACTACAAAACTACCAAAGAATAAGGGTAGCCAGAGTTCACCAAGGGTGTTTGATAGCCAATTCCAACTCATTTCAAAATTTAGAGTTTCTTCAGTGTGTTTTCCTAGTATTAATGTGCCAACCACATAGTTAAAATAAAAAATGGGTGCAATTGTTAGCGGGTTACTAATCCAGACTAAAGCAACGCTAATTGGTAGGTTTGCTCGCCAAACAATCGCACTAATTGTCGCCATGACCATTTGCCAAGGAATGGGGATTGCCATCCAAAATAATCCTATTGCGAATGATTTTGCAGTATTATGGCGGTGGATATGCCATAAATTTGCATTTCCTAGCCATTTGGCTAAAAACCCTAACCCTTTCATATTACGAATTTTTTCAGGGTTAGGTGAATATTTTTTAATGAGTTTTCTAGGCATATGTTTCGATATTCATTTAACCAGTTTGTTATATTTATTTTGCTTGGAAGTGTTATTTTCTTTACGCTTGCTGAAGCCGTTCAGATACACTTCGTCGTTGTACTGATTTGTATTGTCTTAATTTATATTTTAAATTACATTATACAAAGGTTCTTTGCTTTGGAAAGGCTGATTTGGTCTATTAAGGTTTTATTTGGTGTTTTTCTAGGTTTTTGTTTGGCGTGGTTATCTTATTCTATTCAGCCTAAAGTGTCAGAAAACTTTCTTAATAAACAGGTACAGGTGATAGGAAAAATTGTAAGTTTACCAATTACTTCAATGTCGATGTATGGCAAGAATAAATTACAGTTTGTCTTTGAAGTTCAACAAGTTAAAAACGAAACTGAAAAACATTATTCTTATTTCTCTCCTAAAGTAAAACTGAGCTGGTACGAAGGTAATAAAGAATTTTTACCCAATCTTGCTATCGGGCAAGTATGGTGCTTGCCCGTTAAGCTAAAAGCCAATCATGCGAGCATGAATCCTAGTGGATTTGATTATGAACAATATCTGTTGACGCAAAATATTGCTGGTTCAGGCTATATTAGAAACAAGTATTCTCAAGCTTTTTTGTTGGAAGAGGGTGGTTTTGATTTGCAAAGTTGGCTTTCAAAGCGAATAAATAGTCTATTTAAAAATTCTGAATACTTGGATTTATATCGTGCCTTGTTAATCGGTGATAAAAGTTTGATTGATGCGGATAGATGGCAGGTTTTACAGCGAACAGGCACTATTCATTTGATGGCAATTTCAGGCTTGCATATTGGCATTATGGCGATGGTTGGTATTGTGTTATTTGGCTTGATTTGGCAGATGATGATTCGATTCTCAATAACCATACGGCGAATTCCTAAACAATTGTTTTCCGCCTACGGAACCTTAATATTAATCACTTTATATTTAGTCATATCTGGCATGGCAGTATCAACGCAACGGGCTTGGATAATGGCAGTGGTGTTGATTGGCTTGTTGTTTTTAAGACGTAAATTTCAACCCTGGTCGGCGTTAAGTTTGGCTGCAATATTGGTGGTTATTTGGCAACCATCTTCGGTGTTATCAGTTGGGTTTTGGTTGTCGTTTATCGCGGTGGCTTTAATTTTTTTAGCCTTGCAAACGCCAATAATAAAATCGTTTAAAAACTGGCAAAAACTGATTGCGATTCAATTGGTATTAACGATTGGTATGTTGCCGATTTTGGCTTTTTATTTTCAACAAGTTCCGTTGATAAGCAGTATAGCAAACTTGATAGCCGTGCCATTTGTTTCGGTGTTGGCATTGCCTTTGTTGTTTTTTAGTTTTGTTTTTAGCCTAATATTTGATACTTTCTATACCCCCCTGGGCACTTTTTGGGTGGAAATAACCAATTTTGTCTGGCAAGTGCTTTGGCAAGTGCTTTTATGGTTAGCTGAAATCAAACAAACGGTTTGGCTAATTGGCAAGGTAACAATATGGCAGGTGTTGGCGGTTTATTTGGTTTGGTTGGGATTGTATTTTTCAAAATGGAACGTTATTATTTCGCTATTGCTAGGGTTACTGAGTTTTCTCTTGATTATTGTTGTGGTTGCAAATCTTCGTGTAGAAAAACCTGAAGCATTGGGGTCATTTCAATTAACGGTGTTAGACGTAGGGCAGGGCGAGGCAATCGTAATTGAAACCAAAAACCATGTGATGATTTATGATACAGGTGCGAAGTGGGGCGATAAATTAGATGGGGCGAAGTTGGCTATTCTGCCTTATTTAAAACAACAACGCATTAAAACGGTGGATGTTTTGCTGGTTAGTCATGGCGATAGTGACCATTCTGGTGGGGTGAATTCGTTGTTGAGAGCGGTTGAGGTAAAACAAACCGTAACGGGAGATGTACCAAAACTAAATAGCATAACCGCAAGCAAACGTTTTACAGATTGTCATCAGCGACAGTGGTTGTTTGATGAGGTAGCGTTTTCAGTTATCTCTCAAGCCGAGAACACCAAGGATAGTAATGATAAGTCCTGTGTGTTACAAATTACCACGGGACAGTCTTCGGTATTGATTATGGGGGACGTCTCAAAAAAAATTGAACAGCAGCTAGTGAATCGCTATGGTGATAATTTACAAAGTGAAATA
>CAZQYD010000213.1:0-2697 GCA_964597465.1 uncultured Piscirickettsiaceae bacterium
CTGAAAACTTGTATCGCTTGGAGTTAGATGCGGATATTGAGGTAGGCGATGCATCGCAACCTGATGATTGGTGGAATGGCGAACTGTTCGATAAAATCTTAATGGACGCACCTTGTTCGGCAACGGGCATTATTCGCCGTCATCCTGATATTAAATGGCATCGAACAACAGAAGATATTGAGGCGTTAGTGTTATTACAGGGTAAAATTTTAACGGCTCTTTGGCAAACTTTAAAAGTGGGCGGACAGTTACTGTATGCGACTTGTTCGGTTTTACCACAAGAAAATAGTGAGCAGATTGCAGCCTTCCTTGCGAAAACAGCTGATGCTAGAGAAGTACCATTATCTGTTGATTGGGGAATATTGCCTAAAAATCAAATTGGTCGGCAAATTTTTCCTGGTGAACAAAATAACTTGGCATCAAACATGGATGGCTTTTATTACTGTTTATTGCAAAAAACAGCCATTATAGGCAACTAAACATGCGTATTTGGCTATTCTCATTGCTTTTTTTATCTAGTGCTGCATTGTTTGCAGAGGATAACCTTAGCACCCCTGGCAGTATTCATATTTCATATTTTCACCCTCATTTTAAAGCAGAAAAACTGCTGATAGATTCACAGGTTATGTTCACACTTTCTACCGAAATGGAAAAGGCGTTAAAACATAACATCCCACTCACTTTTGATATTGAATTTAAGGTTTTTGAGGAGAATAAGTTATTTGGTTTTAACTATCAGAGTACTTTTAAAACCGTCCACTATCAAATTAAAGTTTTATATTTCAATTATAGTCACCAATTCATTATTTCCAACCAACGCAGTCAAGCCAGCCAAATGTTTAATAGCCTAGAGGATGCAATGCGTACCTTTGGTACAATTCGTAATTTTGAACTCATAAATTTAGCTGATTTATCAACCGATAAGGAGTACAGTATAGCGTTTAAAGTAAGTTTTAATCGCTGGAAGCTTCCGACCGCACTAATCATTGATTCGCTTACTAATGAAAATTGGTACTTAGCGAGCGATTGGCGAGAAATGACAATTAATAGAGACCTTTGCATAAATGGATGCACAAATTAAAATGGCTAGCCGAAAAAACAACCTCTTTCTAAAGAGGTATGGATGGCTACTCTCTATTAGTTCGATTCTCTTAATCACGCTAATTGCGTTAAGCCAGGTATTGCAAAGTTCCGAACAATTTGCTCAATTTTATGCCACGTTATTGTTAGTAAGCTTTGTAGGAGTTTCTGTTTTAGGAATCATGCTGTTTGTCACACTAAAACGCTTACGTCGAAACTACGTTAAAAAACGTGCTGGGTCAATTATTACCAGCAAACTCACCATACTGATTAGTTTAATCATCATCATCCCATTATTGGTAACCTATTTTTTTTCAATTAGCTTTATCAATAAAGGGATTGACCAGTGGTTCGATGTCAAAACAGAACAGGCCTTAGCAGATGCTGTTAGTCTTGTTAAAATATCACTTGATGATCAACGACGTAATCACCTTAAAAGTACCGTGCAGGCAGCAAAAATTTATCAAGAAGATATTTCAATCACTCCTGTTTTAACCATTAACAAAATTCGTAAACAGTTCAACATGAGCGAAGCCGCTCTCTATACACTAAGTGGGCGATTAATTTCTTTTAGCAGCAAAATAACAAATAACGAATTACCAAAAACGCCTAAGGCATCCTTATTTCAGCAAATGCGGCAAGGTCATACCTATGCCGCAATAGAAACACTAACAAGTGCTACTGGTAACTATCAGATTATTCGAATAATGGTGCCCGTTACTAATTTAATGAACAAAAAGGTACTGGTATTACATGCTCTCTACTCTATACCTGATCAACTTAGCCATTTAGCCGATAGTGTTCGAATTTCTGCTGGGCAATATCAAGAATTAAGTTATCTGAAAGATCCACTTAAAACAAGTTTCACCGTCGTACTGACGGTTTTACTCCTACTCACCTTGGTGAGTGCAATACTCTTCACCATCAAAGTTATTGAAAACTTAATAGAACCCATTAGAACGCTAGCAAAAGGAACTAAAGCCGTCGCAAAAGGAGATTACAGTGTCAGCGTACCTGTTATCAGTGATGATGACCTTGGGCAGCTCACCACATCCTTTAACGACATGATTCAACAAATATCCCTTGCTAGAAATGAAACCAAATTTAGTCATCAACAAACTAAAGTACAGCAGCTTTACCTGCAAGCTGTTATCCAAAATCTAAACAGTGGCGTAATTACCTTGGACATGAACCTACGTTTAAAAACCGTGAATGATGCCGCCAATAAAATACTCGACGCAAATTTATTTTCACAACTAGGAGTGCCCTTAAAAGAGGTTTTACTATTAGAAAATAAATTACACATTCAGCCATTATTTGATAATATTTTTCCGCTGTTTACCAATGAATCTGAAAGCTGGAGCAAGCAGTTTACCTATGACTGTCTTGATGGACAAAAAATCCTGCTCACCCATGGTTCAACCCTGCCTAGCCTAGATAAAAAGCACGGCGGATTTGTTATTGTTATCGAAGATATTACCGAACTGGTGCAAGCACAGCTTCACAGTGCATGGAGTGATGTTGCAAAACGACTTGCTCACGAAATTAAAAACCCGCTTACTCCTATCCAACTTTCTGCGGAAAGATTGCAGTATAAACTTGCTCCGCAACTCCCCA
>CAZQYD010000214.1:0-2688 GCA_964597465.1 uncultured Piscirickettsiaceae bacterium
TGGCGGTAATGACATTAGAATTGATTCGGTTCTGCCTCCCGTTTGTAGTCCGAAGATAGTCCCTCTGTCAATCGCTAGATTAAATTCGGCGTAGCGTCCACGACGGAAGAGTTGAAAGTTTTTTTGCCTTTCGCCATATTTTTGGTTTTTACGAGCCGCGACAATTGGGCGATAGGCTTTAATATAGTGATTTCCTACTGACTGCATAAATTCAAAACATTTTTCAAAATTCCAACCAAATGTATCGGTATTTAAATCATCAAAAAATAATCCGCCTATCCCACGGGTTTCTTTACGGTGTTTAATATAAAAGTATTCATCACACCATTCTTTGTATTTTTGATAAAGTTCATTGCCAAATAAATCACAGGCATTTTTAGATTGTTGATGCCAGTCTACTGCATCTTGTTCATTCAAATAATAAGGGGTTAAATCAAACCCGCCACCAAACCACCAAACGG
The DNA here is from genome assembly GCA_964597465.1 of uncultured Piscirickettsiaceae bacterium. GTDB lineage: Bacteria > Pseudomonadota > Gammaproteobacteria > Thiomicrospirales > Thiomicrospiraceae > Hydrogenovibrio. The sequence goes on from CAZQYD010000214.1 coordinate 462, forward strand.
GTTCTTCGCCCTCTTTTTCAGCAATAAAACACCTAACATTAGCATGTGAAGTAGGTACATAAGGATTACGAGGGTGAATAACCAATGAAACCCCTAGTGCTTGAAAAGATCGCCCTGCTAATTCTGGTCGGTGTGCGGTGGCAGAGGCAGGTAGTTTTTTTCCTCTAACATGCGAAAAATTTACCCCGCCCTTCTCAATCACCGCTCCTTCCTCCATGACACGGGTACGACCACCGCCTGTCAAACGCATATCACCCTCTTCACCATCACGTTGCCATTCGTCGGTAAAAAACTCTTTTACACCATCTTCTGCGGCTAATTGCTGGCAAATGTCATCTTGCAGTGATAACAAGTATTTTTTTATTGCATTAACATCCACGGACATATTCAATTTCCTTTAAAGTTTTTTTAACAGTGTCTTATTATTCTATAAAATAGTTAGAACAATTACTTGGATAAATCAAATGCTTGATGATATTTTTATTAAAGAGACCAAAAGTTGGCTCGAAAAAGTTGTTATTGGCTTAAACCTTTGCCCGTTTGCGTCCAAACCTTATTTGCAAAATCAAATTCGATTTTTTGTTTCAAATGCTAATAACGAAATTGAAATTTTACAAGACCTTGAAGATGAGCTTAAATTTTTAGCCAAGGAGGACAAAAAACAAACCGAAACCACTGTTTTTATTCTCGCCAGTGCTTTGCAAGAGTTTTATGATTATAACCAATTTTTGAATTTTGCAGATTCATTGTTAAACCAATTAAACCTAGTCGGTGATATTCAAATTGCAACCTTTCACCCAAACTACCAGTTTGGCGGAACAGAACCTAAAGATGCTGAAAATTTAACCAACCGCTCACCCTATCCAATTTTGCACTTAATTCGTGAAGAGAGCCTTGAACAAGCATTACGCCATTATCATCATCCTGAAAAAATCCCTGAAAACAATATTAAAACGGTAAAATCACTCACACAAAAACAAAAAATAGAATTATTTCCTTATTTATAAAAGAGTAACAACAGATGAAATTCAATCCACTATCTAAACTATTTATTGTCACCATTACAGCATTGACACTAACCAGTTGTATGCAAAGCACCACTAAAAAAAGCAGTGTTGGTGTCGATAGACAACAAATCATGACCGTCTCATCATCAGAAATGAAAAAAGGGGCGGTTAAAGCCTACTCGCAAGTATTAGCAGAAGCCAAAAAGAAAGGCAATTTAAACCCTAGCAAAAAACAGCTAAAACGAGTTAGAAACATAGCTAATCGACTAACTCCGCACACTAAATTTTTCCGTAAAGATGCGCCAAAATGGAAGTGGGAAGTGAATGTGATTAAATCTAAGCAGATTAATGCTTGGTGCATGCCTGGTGGAAAAATTGCGTTTTATACAGGGATTATCGAAAAACTAAACCTAACCGATGGCGAAATTGCCGCTATCATGGGACACGAAATTGCCCATGCCCTACGTGAACACGGCAGAGAAAGAGCCTCACAAGCCCAAATGCAAAATGTCGGTTTAGCGGTATTAGGTGCATTAACTGGCGTAGGTAATGTTGGGATGGGCGCCGCCGCAACTGTTATGAACGTCACCCTAACCCTACCAAACAGCCGTGAACATGAAATAGAAGCCGATAGAATGGGCGTAGAACTGTCCGCTAGAGCTGGCTATAACCCTTATGATGCCGTAAGGGTTTGGCAAAAAATGAAAAAAATATCCAAAGGTGGGCAGCCAGAATTTTTAAGCACTCACCCGTCAAATTCTAGCCGTATTAAAGATTTAAAAAAATATGCAAAACGAGTTAATCATCTTTACTTGGCGGCGAAGAAAAAATAACGAGCTTAAATACAGAGCGTTTAAAACTAAATATTTAAATAACCCCTAAACCCAAAAAGTGCCAGGGGGTCATTTTGTATCATTCGCATGAAAAATTTCTTCTAGCGTTAACCCAGTCATTCCTTTAATCGTACGCCATAAATAATAAAATATTGCCATGGTCATTAACATTGATGGAATGGCGATTACGGGGTAGCTGTATAGGGTCATTTGTCCTAGTTGTTCGTTAAATTCGGCGGTTCCTGTTGGACTGGTTACTATCCATTTTGCTAGTAGGTAGTTCATCACGGCTGAAAAAGCGAAGGTGCCTGCTAGCAGGTAGGTTGCTTTTAATAGCCTGCTTTCAAAAACCGCTTCTCCATTTTCTGTTGCTGATAATTTTTGTTT
>CAZQYD010000215.1:0-2668 GCA_964597465.1 uncultured Piscirickettsiaceae bacterium
TAGCTATTGCAACGAATTGCAGTGAAAATATCGGCACTTTTTACCAGTATAAAACAATCTTAGTTGTTAAGCGTTTCCATAGGGAGCCTAGCTAGTGATATTTACCACTTAACTCTGTCACCGCTTTAATAAACGCCCCAGCATGCTCAGGGTTTACTTCTGGATGAATTCCATGACCTAAGTTAAACACATGTCCAGAGCCTTTTCCGTACTTCTCAAGAATAATCGCAACCTCTTGCCTAATTCTCTCAGGTGAAGCATACAGAATACTTGGATCCATATTACCTTGTAGGGCAACTTTGTCACCAACTCTCGCTCTTGCTCCATCAATATCTGTCGTCCAATCTAAACCCAACGCATCACAACCTGTCGCGGCCATATCCTCTAACCATTGTCCGCCGCCTTTCGTGAACAAAATAACAGGTACTTTACGTCCGTCATTATGGCGTTTTAAACCATCAACTATTTTTGCCATATACTGCAAAGAAAACTCTTTATAGTCACGTGGAGTGAGTACACCACCCCAAGTATCGAAAATTTGTACCGCTTGCGCTCCCGCTTCAATTTGTGCATTCAAATATTCAATCACGGAATCCGCCAAGACATCAAGAATATGATGCAAAATGGCTGGCTGATCGAACATCATTGCTTTAATAATCGCATAGGTTTTACTTGAACTACCCTCAACCATATAGGTTGCTAATGTCCAAGGACTGCCCGAAAATCCGATAAGAGGCACACTGCCGTTTAACGCCTTGCGAATGGTGCTAACCGCATCCATTACATAGCCTAAATCTGCACCCATATCGGGAACAAACATTTTTTTTGCATCTGCCATGCTGCGAATAGGGTTATCAAATACAGGGCCTTCTCCCGTTTCAAAACGCAAACCTAATCCCATCGCGTCTGGAATCGTCAAAATATCAGAGAATAAAATAGCCGCATCTAGCGGAAAGCGTTCAAGCGGCTGTAAAGTTACCTCACAAGCAAGCTCTTTATTACGACAAAGATCCATGAACGAACCTGCATCTTTTCGAGTTGCCTTATATTCTGGCAAATAACGACCCGCTTGACGCATCATCCATACCGGTGTTCTATCGACAGGTTCTTTTAATAAAGCACGTAACAAGCGATCATTTTTTAGTTCTGACATTTATTTTTCTCTCAGTAAATCTATTGCGTTAGGCGATTGAATTTTTACAAACATCGCTCTGTTAAATAAAAAGCCGTAGCCTCTTACTTCTACTATTTTTCCTTTCAACTGCTCTAATTTTGCATAATCAAAATTATTCCAGTGCCTTTTACGGATACGAATTCCTACCGTATCCATATTCAAAATATAATTAGAACGGCTTTTTTGAACACTTAAAATTTTGCCTCGATAAATACGAAAGGAATCATCTTCAAGGGTTATTTTACTTGATTCTACAATAGGAAAATTCAGTTCAGGTTGATTTTTATACAAACTCCACAATGCGATTGCTTCAGACCGAGCAAATTGTTCAGCTTGGTAATAACACTGTTGGTGTTTTTGATTTTCTTCACTGTTTGCAAGTGCGTAGCCACTGGCAATCATCAACGCATTTAAGTTTACTAGCTTACCCTTTTGTTTAACATAAAGATGCACTAAACCACGATAAAAAGCATCCATTTTGTGTTCATCATATTCCACGCCAATTTCAAGATCATGATTTGCTAATAGTGTGTTCAAACGATTTTGTGCTTGTTTTGCCAGTGGTTGCCCAGGAGTATTAAACTTTTGTTTTCTTTCTTTACGCGGTGCTTTTACCCCAATAAGCCTATACTTTTTATTTTGGATAATAATGGAATCACCATCAGAAGCAAAACTTGCCTCTGTCCAAATGTCAATTTTCTCTGGCTGACAATCCACGAATTGTTTGGCATTGGCGAATGGCGAAACAAAAACAATAACGAAACCAATCAATAATATTTTATTCAACCTAGAACCCCATATAGGAGCTGTGAACAGAGTGTAAATCATTGATACGCATAGTGAACCAACCAATTTCGTAGTTACCTCATTGGTGATAAGAATATTTGCTGGTTCGCTAGGTGCATTAAGAGTTTGTGCCCTGTTTGTGATTTCTATATGGGGATTTGGGTTCAACATAAATACCTTCAAATAAGTGCCTTGATTATATCGTATTTTCTAAGCAAAAAAAAAGCCACTTGAGTATCAAGTAGCTTTTTTGTTTTCGGTGTTGAGGCCGACTATCGACGTAAACTGCCGTACTTCTGTTTGAACTTCTCAACACGACCTTCTGTATCCACAAGTGTTTGTTTACCTGTGTAAAAAGGGTGTGAAGAACTTGAAACTTCAACACGAACCAATGGATATTCTTTACCATCTAAGGTGATGGTTTCACCAGAAGTTTTTGTGATTGTAGAGCTAGTGATAAACGTATCACCAGTTGAAATGTCTTGGAATACAACTTCGTTATACTCTGGGTGAATGCCTTCTTTCATAATGAATATCCAGTTTTGTTGAGAGAAAATCATACCCTTAGCATTATACTTTAGTACTAAATTTCTCAGTTAATAAAATTCGAAAAGAGCATTATATAGAGTTTCCTCTAAATTGCAAGCTGATTTCTTAAGGAACCGCTTAATAACTAAGGTTAGAATTAGGCTGAGAAAAAAGTGTCGC
>CAZQYD010000216.1:0-2656 GCA_964597465.1 uncultured Piscirickettsiaceae bacterium
TTTTAAAACTCAACCCTCTTTAGCAAAGAATACGGTGTTAAAAATAGAAGATAAGGCTTAAAGACAAATGTAGAGACCACCCCTGGCGATTTTAGGGTTTTTAAGGTTGTTTTTTATCGCTCTGCTGGGTGCAATTGCTAAATAATACTTATGCTCTTAAGCCTTAGAGCCAGCCCTTGAAGTCCAGGTTCGCCTATCAGAGCGTGATAAATGGCTAAAAGAAAATAAAAAAGCCATAATTTACTTTTTACAAAAATGAAACCTCAAAAAAAACCTACCCATATTTTATTGATGTTCAAAGCGAACTTTTGACCTAAATGTAAAAAAACTATGCCCTACTATCGAAATTGGTAAAGGTACATTTATGTTGCTTACACATCAAATGACTTCAGTACCTTTACCCGCCTGCTAGTAACAAGGGTTGCTCTGTTGATGGATTTTTTTGCTCGCTATCTTCCAAACCATCAATTAAATGGTAAATATCTGCTGAGAGCTGTTGTAAGATTTTTCTTTGAGCAATCCCTTCAGCGGAGTTTAAATTACTAACATTTTCTTGAATTGCTAAGGAAGCTCTCTGGTGAATAGTTTGATTCACCTGTTCTAACTCTGCCATAAGAGGGTTATTTATATACTGTCGACCAGTAGAAGAAATCCACAAGCCCAAGTCAGAAAGTTTACAATCAACCATCTCTGGCATATCTTCTAACGACTCTACTCCCGTAAACAGGTTGTCAAAAGAAACTTTCCAAGCTCTGTGTAGTTGTCTTGCTTCTTCAAAATCGGTATTAAGCACGCCCAGACCTTCGGCGGCTTGTCTAGTTGCGGTTTCGCCTATTTTAAAGCGCCCTATAAAACTGATTTGATTGGTAGATTGTTCATCCATGCTTATCGCGGTGGCAGATAATTCCTCTACCAGGGCGGCGTTTTGCTGTGTCATGCTATCTAATGAAGTTACGGCAAGAGTAATTTGATTAATCCCCTCTGCCTGTTCAGCAGTTGTAACCGAAACCTCTTTTGCTAGTTTTTCAACCTGTTGAATTTTACCAACCATAGCTTCAAAAACAGCACTAGTTTCATTAACCAACTTACTACCTGAACTAATTTGTTCAGCTGAAAGGGTAATTAAGTTATTAATTTCTTTAGATGATTCTGCCGATTTTTGCGCTAAGTTACGCACCTCGGATGCCACCACGGCAAAGCCTCGACCATGCTCTCCTGCCCTGGCTGCCTCTACGGCTGCATTTAAAGCCAACAAGTTGGTTTGGAATGCCAATGCATCAATAACCGAAGTGATATTACCTATTTCCACGCTTACTTGGTTTATTTTATCCATTGCGGTAATTGTTTGTTGCATAACCTCTATCCCTTCTTTAGCTTCAATCGAGGCCTTCTTGCTAAGCTGGTGAGTCTCGGCAATATTACCTGATGCCTGTTGTACAGAAGCATTAAGTTGCTCTAGGCTACTTGAGGTTTCTTCTAGTGAGGCGGCCTGTTGCTGGGTTCTTTCTGATAAAGAGTGGCTAGATACTGAAACTTCAGACGCAAGAGAGCCAATATCTATAGAACCTTGCTTAACTCTTGCCAAGGTCATTTCAACATTTCGCAACGAATTATTAATAGCGGTTTTCATCGCCAGCATTTCGCCTTGTAAATCAGATTCCATACGGCTATTTAAATCGCCATGGCTCATACGAGTTAAAATAGCACTTAGTTGGGCAGAGGTATCGGAAAAGCTATTTAAAACCTGGTTAATAGAGTTGGATATTTTAAAATCAAACCCCGTTAAACCTTCGGTATTTATACGATTTTTTAAAATTCCAGTAGAGGCTTTAGAAACTATTGACTCAATATTTTGTTCAATGGCTATTTTGGCAGTCATGTCTTTAATTTCTAAGACCGTACCAATTCGCACGCCCTGCTCGTCTTCAACTGCCCCGACCAACAAATCTAAAACAAGCTCTTTGTTTTCAAGACGGTATTGTAAAACTTGCTGTAGATTATCAATCAAATACTTGGGGTTATCGGTAGATTTAAAAAATATTTCAAGATTATTTCTAATTATTGTATCGCCAGCATTTAAACCAGGCATTAGTTGCTCTAGCTGCGGGCGTACTTTTTTAAACAATGCCTTAGCGGCATCATTAACAAAAATAATATCGTTAAACCTGTCTGCTACCAAAACACTAGCCGAAGAGGATCTTAGTGCCGACTGCACACGCTGCGAGCTATTTAATAACTCTTTGGAGGTATTAATGTCACTACCTAGCTTTATTTGCATCGATTTTAAGCGTGAAGCGGCTTCCGCAAGAATGGTATCACCGTAATCATTAATAGAATTAGAAAAACTGCCTTCTGAAACAGCGGTTAAAACATCAGCTATTTTTTGGGTTTTCTGCTGGTTTCTCCAGCTTATATACCAAATATTTAACAAGAGAAATACCGTGCTTACCTCAAAAAATAGGCGGGGTAAAAAATCAGTGTATAAATACAGTCCAGCCAAGAAAATAGATAGGATAACCAATAATCCGATTAATTTACTGGGGTTAATATGATTTGATGGATTGTATTTTTCGCTAAAAGAAATAACTTTGCCACCAGTTAATTTAACTTGACCACTTTCAACCGCTTTATAAGCCGCTTCTGCGGCCGATATTTC
>CAZQYD010000217.1:0-2651 GCA_964597465.1 uncultured Piscirickettsiaceae bacterium
ATTCATTATTTTACGCATAATCAGGATTTTTCACTCAACAAAGCGGAGAAGAGCCTAACAGAACGTGGTAACGGTCAGTTTTACAGTAGCTTACCGTCATAATTTTCGATGCCAGGATTGTTCTTTATTCCTTTTAGCGTTGGGTGATTTACTTTTTTAAGTTTCATGTCTGATTTTTGACGACGAAGGTGGTCGGCAACGACGTCCCAAACAGGACGACCTGCACCGACTTCTTCAACTTGACCCCAACCAGCCACCGTGTAGCTTTTATTGGCTTCAAGTTTAGTTCCGTCGTCTAGACGCATATCGGTAATACGCTTACCAAATGGAGCGTTCGGTTCACAGGTATAGTCCATGCCGCCTAAACGAGCCATGTCTCCACCAGATTGCAGATACGGGTCTTTTTGGAAGATGTTTTCAGCAACGCCTTCCATAATATCTTTCAGTTGTGCTCCGGTTAGTGATGATTTATAGGTTTCACCATAGGTCATAGAGGTTTCGTCCATCACCCGTTCCATGGTAATCGCTTCGCCTGCAAGCACAGAGGTTCCCCAACGAACACCCGCAGACATTGCGATTTGCGTATCATGTTCTTCACGAAGTGAGTTGACAATAATTTGATCCCATGTCCCCATGAAATTACCACGACGATAAAGTGTATCTTCGGCAACCGCTAGTTCTTCGCTTAAAATTTTATCGTAGGTTTTTCCTAGACGGTCTTTATTTACCGCATATTCAGGGTTGCGTGATTCAACAACATTTTTATCGTAAACAGTGCTACGTAAATCGGTAATAAATTTGCTAACGCCTTTATCCGCGGCGAGCACATTTGAAAATACGGGTAATAATTGGTAACTGATACCGTGCAATTTTCCCTTTCTAATGTCTAAATCCATACAACCGACAAACTTACCATTTGAACCGGCATTGGTTACATGGCAAACGCCACCTTCTGGCGTTTTAACAGGAATGGTTTCTGGAACACCATCATGGGTATGTCCACCAAAAATAGCATCAATTCCATTGACGCGTGACGCCATTTTGATATCAACATCCATACCATTGTGTGAAATCATGATGACAGCGGCTACTTTTTCGGTTTCGCGGATATTTGCAACGGTTTCTTTCAGCGAGTCTTCTCTCAAGCCAAATGACCAATCTGGGAAGTTTGAACGAGGGTTTGCGTTGGCGGTACGAGGGAAAGCCTGACCTACAACGGCAATACGTTCACCATTGATAACCTTGATGGTATAAGGTTTAAAAGGCATAGCGTCATCTTCGCTATACAAACCGATGTTATCTGTCTTTTCAACCATCTCACGGTACTCATCACCAAATAAAGCATCTTCATTAATCCGCATATTTTGGGCTAAAAACTCACCTTTAAACTGTTGTAGGTTATTCAACACCTCCTGTTGTTTATAGGTGAACTCCCAGTGTCCAGTCATAATGTCAACACCCAGGTGATTTGAGGCATCAACCATGTCTCTACCGCGTGTCCAAAGTGCCGTTCCCGAGCCGTGCCATAAATCACCACCATCCATTGTGATGGTGTTTTGTTGTCCGCCAGCTTGATCTCTTAGTGTATCTAGTAAGGTTTTAACATGTGCAAAACCGCCTACTTTGCCGTATTGCTCGGCGGCATCTTGGAAATTAAGAAAAGTAAAAGCATGGGCTAACGGCGTGTTTTTTTTGATGCCTAGTTTTTCAAGCAGTTTTGTTCCAACAACATGTGGAAACTGACCATAAGCTGGGCCAACGCCAAGATTAACATTTGGTTCACGGAAATAAACAGGATTAAGTTGAGCATGAGTATCGGTAATATGAAGAATTCTAGCCGTTCCTTTCATTGGAACTTGATATAAATCCATACTAGCTGTTGAGCCATTACTGGTTTTATTATCAGACATTGCTCGAGCTGTGCTTGGTAACATACCAGCCGCCGCCGCAATAGACATAACGTGTAAAAATTCTCTGCGATTTAATGACATTTATTTCCCCTAAAGACTTGCGTTTTACTGCAAGTGGTTTTTAATTTAGGGTGAAGTGTAAGCTTAATAGAGAAAAAAATAAACTAGGTAACTGCCTAATTAACCAAGGGTTTACCCTTGGCTTAGAATGAGTTTGCTATGTAAGATTTTAAAGCGTTATTTACATTAGACAGCTCAGCTACGACAGCCATGTATTCGGTATCTAAATTTTCAGCGATACCTTCAGATGCCTTTAACTCCAGTTTAAAACTTAAATCTGGAAGACTAACAGCACCAATATTTGCACAACTTCCTTTTAGAGTATGAGCATGGAGTTTTAAATCACTAGCATTTTTTTTATCCAGAGAAGATTTAATTTTCCCTAGTATTTCAGGGGAGGTCTCTATAAAATTTTCGATGATTTCTTTAAGGTCATCACCGATGATTTCTCTGAGTGTTTCTAGGTTTGTCGTATCAATTGCGTTTAGCATGCCTAAGCCTTATTGTTTTTTAAATATTGTTCAAATTCATTACTTTTCATAGGTTTACCAAACTTATAACCTTGAAAAATGGTACATTTTTTTGTTTGTAGGAAGTCAACATGTGAGTCTTCTTCTAATCCCTCCGCCACCACTTCAAGACCTAGACTGTTTGCCATTGCAATAATCGTCTTGACGATCG
>CAZQYD010000218.1:0-2614 GCA_964597465.1 uncultured Piscirickettsiaceae bacterium
ATAAAATAATCTTAGTTGTTAAGCGTTTCCTTATGCTATTGTGTTTCTATGATTTAGTGAAGGGAGTTTATGATAGTTTAATAAACTGTAGATATAAAAAAACCTCCTAAAGGAGGTTTTTAAAAAGAATTTTATTAACTTACTTACCGTTAACAGCTTCTTTTAGACCTTTACCTGCAGAGAACTTAGGAACTTTTGCCGCAGGAATTTGCATTTCAGCACCTGTTTGAGGATTACGGCCAGTACGTGCAGCACGATCACCCACTTTAAAAGTACCAAAACCGATGATAGCAACAGAGTCACCGTTGCTCATTGCGTTAGTGATGCTAGAAACAGTTGCTTCTAATGCTCTCGCGGCATCTGCTTTTGTTAAACCTGATTCATTAGCGATTGCGGCTACTAGTTCAGTCTTATTCATAATCTCGTTCTCCATTTTTAAAAAAATATGAGACCTATATTAAATGGGATGATAATAAAAATTTTGCCATTTTTATTTATGTCTTCATTTAATAAAAGGTTCTCAACATACGTAAAATATCTATACTAAATATTGCTGAGGGTAGTTATATCAAGGTTAGTTCTATGCTGTCAAGTAAATCCCTCTCTTTTAATGCCTTTTTTGTGTTTTATCAATATTCCGTGCTTTTTCTGGCGCTACAGGCAAAGTTTTATTTATACCTTCGTTAGCTTGGTTTATAACTATAGGCTTTGATACCAGTGCCCTAGACAGCACTTCATCAATCCATTGCACAGGATAAATATCCAAATCACCAATCACCTCTTCATCAATTTCAGCTAAATCTCTAGAATTTTCAAAGGGGATTAAAACGATTTTAATTCCTCCACGAGCAGCAGCCAAAAGTTTTTCTTTTAATCCCCCTATCGGTAGCACTTCACCTCTTAAGGTAATCTCACCTGTCATGGCAACATCAGCCCTAACAGGAATTCCCGTTAAAACGGAAGCAATTGCTGTGCAAATTGCAATACCCGCACTTGGCCCATCTTTTTTGGTAGCACCTTCAGGGAAGTGTAAATGAATATCTTTGGTTTCATAAAAATCTTTATTTAAGCCTAATTGTTCAGATCGTGAACGAATGACGCTCATCGCTGTTTGCGTAGACTCTTGCATGACGGAGCCTAGTTGCCCTGTTGAACTATGCTTACCCTTACCTGGCATTAACGTCGCTTCAATTCGCAACAAATCGCCACCGACCCGCGTCCAAGCTAACCCTGCAACCTGCCCTATTTGATTTTTTTTGTCGGCAAGGCCTATTCTATGGCTAGCAATGCCTAAATAGTCCTTTAAATCATCCGCGGAAACTTTAATCGGTGATTTTTCTTCACCCATTACAATTTTTTTAACTGACTTACGACAGATTTTAGCTAGATTTTGGTCTAAAAGTCGCACGCCTGCTTCACGGGTGTAGGTTTGAATAATGGCTGTAATGGCTGACTGAGTTATTTCTAACTCCGATTTTTTTAGACCATGGTCTTTAATTTCTTTTGGTAATAAATGCTGCTCTGCGATGTTTAATTTTTCATTTTCTGTATAACCCGCAAGATTAATTATTTCCATTCGATCTAATAATGCCTCTGGAATATCCATTGAATTGGCGGTAGCAACAAACATGACGTCTGATAAGTCATAATCCACTTCTAAATAATGATCATTGAATGCCTTGTTTTGTTCAGGGTCTAATACTTCCAATAAAGCACTTGAAGGATCGCCACGATGGTCGTTCGACATTTTGTCAATTTCATCTAACAAAAACAATGGATTACGCGTCCCTGCTGTTTTCATTTTTTGGATAATTCTACCAGGCATTGCCCCCAGGTAAGTTTTACGATGACCACGAATTTCCGCCTCATCTCTAACACCACCTAACGACATGCGGACATATTTACGATTCGTCGCTTCGGCAATAGAGCGAGCTAATGTTGTTTTTCCTACACCAGGCGGTCCGACTAAACAAAGAATAGGTCCTTTCATTTTATCAACACGTTGCAATACCGCTAAGTGTTCAATGATACGTTCTTTAACTTTTTCTAAACCATAGTGTTGCTTATCCAAAATCAACTGGGCTTTATTTAAGTCTTTAGAAACGCGTGATTTTTTCTTCCAAGGAATAGAAACCAACCAGTCTATATAGGTTCTGACTATATTTGCATCTGGTGATTGCGGCGACATCTGTTTGAATTTTTTAAGTTCTTCTTCTGCTATTTTTTTAATCTTAGCAGGCATACCAACTTTATCAATTTTTGCTTGAAACTTACTTATCTCTGTTCCACTGTCTTCTGCACCGTCACCAAGCTCTTCATGAATTGCTTGTAGCTTGGTATTTAAATAAAAGTTACGTTGTGTTTTATCCATCTTTTTCTTAACGCGGACATTGATTCTACCTTCTGACTCTTGCATATCAATTTCGATATGAATCAAAGCTAGAATTTTCTCTAAACGCTCAGAAATACTAAGCATTTCGAGTAAAGACTGCTTGTCGTCAATTGAAAGTTTTAAATTTCCAGAAACAGTATCAACTAATTTATTCGGGTCTTCTGTTTTTTGAATGCTTTTTTGAACCTCTGAAGGAATTTTTTTATGCTGATCTGCATAACG